>CAZACH010000292.1:0-2656 GCA_964483275.1 uncultured Sphingomonadaceae bacterium
CGCCTATCGCGCGCTGGTCGGGCTTGGCGAGGCGATGGGCCAGAGCCAGCGCCGGCTGGCCGATGCCGTGCGCGAGCGGGTGCGTCAGGGTGTCGCGGCGGAAGGCGACGTGGCGCGGGTCGAGGCCTATGTCGCCACCGCCGACAGTCGCACGGCGCGCTACCGCCGCGCGCTCGCCACCGCCGAGGCGCGGCTGGAGGAGTTGATCGGCCGCCCGGCGCCCGACCGGCTGGATCGTCCGGCGATGGATTTCGTGATGCCGTCGACCCGCGAGGCGGTAAGCACCGCCGCCGTTGCTTCCCCCATCGTGCGCAGCGCCGAGGCGCGCGCCGCCGCCGCCCGCTATGAGGCGACCGCCACCCGCCGCGACATGCTTCCCAACGTCAATGCCGCGATCAACGCCGGCCGCTACGGCGTTTTCGAGAATCACGACGAATATGACGTGCGCGGCCGGCTGATCCTCAACCAGCGCTTTTTCGGCGGCGCCGATTCGCGGGCCGATCAGGCGCGGGCGCGCGCCGCGGCGGCGGACGCGGCGGCGGAGCGGGTGCGCGACGAGGCGGTGCGCGATGCCAATATCGCCTTCGCGGACGTGCGCTCGCTGGAGCTGCAGCTGAAAGCGGTGCAGGACAGCTATATCGCCAACCGCCGCTCGCGCGATGTGCTGGCGGAGCGGTTCCGCGTCGCGCGCGGCACGCTGTTCGACGTGCTGACCGCCGAGGACGATTATTTCGACGCCGCCGCCGGCTATGTCCAGGCGCTGACCGAGCTGGACGCGGCGCGCTTCATCCTCCTGTCGCGCAGCGGACGCCTGCTCGACACGATGGGGGTCGAGGCCGGGGGGGATCGGCTGCGATGAGCGACATGGCGGTTCAACCGCCGCGCCCGCCGCTGTTCGCGCCCTGGCTGATGGAGCCGATGCTGCGGAACAAGGCGATCTATCTGCGCGTGGCGCTGGCCGCGACGATGATCAACCTGTTCAGCGTCGCCACCTCCCTGTTCACCATGACCGTCTATGACCGGGTGGTGCCGAACGGCGCGGTCGCCTCGCTGATCGCGCTCGCCATCGGCATCGGCATCGTCATCGTGTTCGATTTCGTGCTGCGGATGCTGCGCGGCTATTTCGTCGACCTCGCCGGCGCGCGCATCGACCGAGAGGTCGGCCATGCCATGTTCACCAAGCTGCTCAACCTGCGGCTGGACGCGCGCAAGGGGCCGGCCGGGGCGCTCGCCGGGCTGCTGCGCGAGTTCGAGACGCTGCGCGATTTCTTCGCCTCGGCGACGCTGGTCGCGGTGGTCGACGTGCCGTTCATCCTGCTGTTCCTGCTCGTCATCGGGCTGATCGGCGGGCCGGTGGTGATCGTGCCGCTGCTGATGATCCCGCTGGTCGTCGGCGTCGGCCTGCTCACCCAGCCGGCGCTCGACCGGCTGTCGAGCCGGGCGATGGGCGAGGCGCTGGGCAAGCAGGCGGTGCTGGTCGAGACGATCGGCGGCCTCGAAACCGTCAAGGCGACCCGCGCCGGCCGGCTGCTGTCGAGCCGCTGGATGACCGCGATGGACCATCATGCCGACAGCTCGCTGCGCCAGCGGCTGGTCGCGACGATCGGCACGACGGCGGCGACCAGCGCGCAGAGCATCGCCTATGTCGGCGTCGTCGTGGTCGGCGTCACCATGATCATGCGCAACGAGATGACGATGGGCGCGCTGATCGCCTGCTCGATCCTCGCCGGCCGCGCCATCGCGCCGCTGTCGCAGATCGCGCAACTGCTGTCGCGCCTGACCGCGACGCGCACCGCCTATCGCGAGCTGAACCAGCTGATGCGGATGCCGGTCGAAGGCCCGCCGGGCGAGGCGGTGCGGCGCCCGCGGCTGAATGGCACGATCGAGTTCCGCGAGGTCAGCTTCGCCTATCCCGAAAGCAGCGTGAAGGCGCTCGACCGGGCCAGCTTCATCATCCCGGCCGGGGAGCGGGTGGCGCTGCTCGGCCGCGTCGGCTCCGGCAAGTCGACGATCGCGCGCCTGATCCTGGGACTGTACAGCCCGACCGACGGCGCCGTGCTGATCGACGGCACCGACGTGCGCCAGATCCATCCCGACGACCTGCGCAGCTCCATCGGCGCGGCGCTTCAGGAAAGCGTGCTGCTGACCGGCTCAGTGCGCGACAATATCCAGCTCGACCGCGGGCTGGACGACGAGGAGTTGATGCGCGCCGCCCGCCTGTCCGGCACGCACGACTTCATGGGCGGCATCGCCAACGGCTATGACCTGCGCCTGTCCGACCGGGGCGAGGGGCTGTCGGGCGGGCAGCGCCAGTCGATCGCGCTCGCCCGCGCGCTGGCGACCAAGCCGCCGATGCTGGTGTTCGACGAGCCGACCAGCGCGATGGACTCGCAGACCGAAACCGCCCTGCTCGACCGGCTGGAGGCGGAGGTGGAAGGCCGCACCCTGATCCTCATCACCCACCGTTCCTCGCTGCTGCGCCTCGTCCAGCGCGTCATCATGCTCGATCGCGGCCGGGTGGTGGCCGACGGCACGCGCGACCAGATCGTCGAGCGTCTGCAAAAGCCAGAGGCGGCGTTATGGACATGCAGAATCTGCCCGTTCCGACGACGCCGGGGACCCTCTATCTGGAGGACTATGCCGACCGGCTGCGTCC
>CAZACH010000293.1:0-2629 GCA_964483275.1 uncultured Sphingomonadaceae bacterium
TGGCGCAGTCGTCCTTCGACAGGCTCAGGACGAACGGAGCATATTGGACGAACGGAGCATATTGGACGAACGGAGCATATTGAATACGCACCGGTTCAGAGTGATTTCGAGCCGGATGGCTGGCGACATGAAGTCGCGGGAATCAAAAGATAATCTGGATTCACTCCGGCCCAACGGGAACCGGAACGACTCCAGACGCCGCTTCCCCCGACACTCGCCGATCAGGCCTCGCCGCCCTCCGCCTCCTCGGCCGAATCCTCGTCCGATCCGCCATCGTCCTCGCTCTCGGCGATCCGCGCGGCGCTGACGACATGTTCGCCATCGGCAACACGGAACAGGGTGACGCCCTGCGTATTGCGGCCGGCGACGCGGATATCGGAGACATTGGTGCGGATCAGCTTGGCCTGGTCGGTCACCAGCATCAGATGCTCGCCGGCATTGGCGGGGAAGCTCGACACCACCTGTCCGTTGCGGTCGGACGTCAGGATATTGGTGATGCCCTGCCCGCCCCGGCCGGTGCGGCGATATTCATAGGCGCTGGTGCGCTTGCCATAGCCGTTTTCGGTAACGGTCAGGATGAACTGTTCCGCCGCCTCGAACTCGGCCATGCGCTCGGCCGACAGCGTCACCTCGCGATCGCCTTCCTTCCACGGCGCGGCCTTGAGATAGGCATCGCGCTCCTCGGTCGTCGCGTCGAAGCCGCCGAGCACCGACAGCGAGATCACCTCGTCGCCCTTGCCCAGCGAAATGCCGCGCACGCCGGTCGAGGTGCGGCTCTGGAACTCGCGCACATCGGTGGCGGCGAAGCGGATCGCCTTGCCCAGCCGGGTGGCGAGCAGCACATCGTCGGATTCGGTCAGAAGCGCCACGCCGATCAGCCGGTCCGTCGCATCCTCGTCGAAGCGCATGGCGCACTTGCCGTTGGTCGGGATGTTGGCGAAGGCGTCCATCGCATTGCGCCGCACCCGGCCGTTCGCCGTGGCGAAGACGACATGGAGCTTGCCCCACTCATCCTCGTCCTCGGGCAACGGCAGCACGGTGGAGATCGTCTCCCCCTCCGCCAGCGGCAGCAGGTTGATCATCGGCCGGCCGCGCGCCTGCGGGGCGCCTTCGGGCAGGCGCCACACCTTCTTGCGATAGACCTTGCCATGGTTGGAGAAGAACAGCACCGGCGTGTGGGTCGAGGTGACGAACAGCTCCGTCACCACGTCCTCATCCTTGGTCGCCATGCCGCTGCGGCCCTTGCCGCCGCGCTTCTGCGCCCGGAACGCGCCGAGGTTGGTGCGCTTGATATAGCCGCCCATCGTGACAGTGACGACCATCTCCTCGCGCTCGATCAGGTCCTCGTCGTCGATATCGTCGAGCGCCGCCGCGATCTGGGTGCGGCGCGGCGTCGCGAACTGGCTGGAGACCGCGTCGAACTCCTCGACCATCACCTCATAGAGGCGGGCACGGTTGCGGAGGATTTCGAGCAGTTCCTCGATCGAGCCGGCCAGCTCGCGCAGTTCGCCGGCGATCTCGTCCCGGCCGAGCGCGGTCAGGCGATGCAGGCGCAGCTCGAGGATGGCGCGGACCTGCACGTCGCTGAGGCGATAGGTGTCGCCCTCGACCTCATGCTCGACGGCTTCGACCAGCGCGATATAGGGCGCGATCTCGGCGATCGGCCATTCGCGCGCGGTCAGGCTCTCGCGCGCCTCGGCCGGGGTCGAGCTTGCCCGGATGATGCGGACGACCTCGTCGAGGTTGGTGACGGCGATGACGAGGCCGAGCAAGATATGCGCCCGCTCGCGCGCCTTGTTCAGCTCGAACTTGGAGCGCCGGGTGATGACCTCCTCACGGAAGGCGACGAACGCCTCGATGATGTCCTTGAGGCCCAGCATCTCCGGGCGGCCGCCACGGATCGCCAGCATGTTGCAGGGGAAGCTGCTCTGCGCCGGGCTGTAGCGATAGACTTGGTTCAGCACGACCTCGGCGGTGGCGTCGCGCTTGAGGTCGATGACGACGCGCACGCCCTCGCGGTTCGATTCGTCGCGAATGTCGCTGACGCCCTCGATCCGCTTGTCCTTGACCGCTTCCGCGATCTTCTCGACCAGCGCGTTCTTGCCGACCTGATAGGGAATCTCGGTCAGCACGATCGAACGCCGGTCGCCGCGCCCTTCCTCGACGATCGCCTTGGAGCGGACGATGATCGAGCCGCGCCCGGTGTGATAGGCCTGCCGCGCCGGCCCCTGCCCCATGATGATCGCGCCGGTCGGGAAGTCCGGGCCGGGGACGATCTTCATCAGGTCGTCGACGCTGATCGTCGGGTCCTCGATATAGGCTTTGCAGGCGGCGATGACCTCGCCCAGATTATGCGGCGGGATGTTGGTCGCCATGCCGACGGCGATGCCGCCCGCGCCGTTGACCAGCAGGTTGGGGAAGCGCGCCGGCAGCACCTGCGGCTCGCGCTCCGAGCCGTCATAGTTGGGCTGGAAGTCGACCGTATCCTTGTCGAGATCCGTAATCAACTCGTTCGCCACCTTGGCGAGCCGCGCCTCGGTATAGCGCATCGCCGCCGGCGGATCGGGGTCCATCGAGCCGAAATTGCCCTGGCCGTCGATCAGCGGCACCCGCATCGACCAGTCCTGCG
>CAZACH010000294.1:0-2617 GCA_964483275.1 uncultured Sphingomonadaceae bacterium
GACCCGGCGCCTGACCGACGAGCATGGCAAGCCGCTGACGGTCAAGGCCGATGCCGACGCCGAATCGCTGGAGATGAGCGCCGACGGGCGCCTGTTCTGGGTCGGGTTCGAACGGACCAACCTGCTGCGCGCCTATCGCCGGGCGGCGGGCGAGAGCATCGCCTTCACGCCGGTGGCGTCGGTCCCGGCCGTCAACAAGGCGATGGCCGGCTGGCCGCTCAATGGCGGTCCCGAAGCCATTGCCGGCGTTGCCCCCGACGATGGGGTCATTCTGTCGGAAGAAGCCGAAGGCCCGGACGGCTCGACGATGGCGCTGCGGGTGCGGCCGGGTCGCGCGGGGCCGGAGATCGTCCGATTCGGCTATCGCGCGCCCGAAGGCTTCAAGGCGACCGATGCGGCGCTGCTGCCGGACGGCCGCCTGCTGGTCGTCAACCGGCGCTTTTCACTGCTGCAAGGCGTGGCGGCGGCGTTGACGCTGATCGACCTGGCCGATGTCCGGGCAGGCGAGGTGCGCGCCGGGACGGAGATCACCCGCCTGCAACCGCCGGTCAACGTGGATAATATGGAAGGGCTGGCCGTCCGCGCGGAAGCCGGGCGGACGGCGATCTACATCGTCAGCGACGATAATTTCAATCCGCTGCAACGGACCTTGCTGATGAAGTTCGCGCTGGACCCTTGAGGCCCTGCGCCACCGCAATCAGGCCGCTTCAGCGGCCTTCTTGGCGATCTCGCGCTTCAGGCGGCGGGCGCGCAGCGAGAGCTTGCCGTCCGAGGTCTTGAGCAGCCAGTTGTCAAGGCCGCCGACATGCTCGACCGAGCGCAGGCCGTTGGTCGAGACGCGCAGGCGCACCGAGCGGCCGAGCGTTTCCGACATCAGGGTCGCGGGCTGCAGATTCGGCAGGAAGGTCCGCTTGGTCTTGTTGTTGGCGTGGCTGACATTGTGGCCGACTTGACGACCCTTGCCGGTCAGTTCGCAGATGCGCGACATTTTGAAAAATCCTGCTTCGAATAGGCTCGGAAAGTCCGGGCGCTTAGGGCAGCGGAGCCGCCGCGTCAAGTTCCGGGCGCGGGCGGCGGCGGGAAAAAACGGGCTTCAGGCGGGGAGGTCCGGCGCTTTTCCTTCCGCCGCGAGCATCGCCACCGCCTCGTCGAGGCGCATGACCTGCTGACGGTCGCTGCCCAGCCGGCGAATCGCGACGGTGCCCTCCTCCGCCTCGCGCTTGCCGACGACGAACAGCGCCGGCACCTTGGCGAGGCTGTGCTCGCGCACCTTGTAGTTGATCTTCTCGTTGCGAAGGTCCGTCTCGGCGCGCAGCCCGGCGGCCGCCAGCCGCGCGGCGACGATGCGGGCATAGTCGTCGGCGTCGGAGACGATCGTCGCCACCATCGCCTGCGTCGGCGCCAGCCAGAGCGGGAAGCGGCCGGCATGATGCTCGATGAGGATGCCGATGAAACGCTCGAACGTCCCCAATATGGCGCGGTGGAGCATGACCGGCCGATGACGGCCGCCATCCTCCCCGACATAGGAAGCGTCGAGTCGCTCCGGCATGACATAGTCGAGCTGCAAGGTGCCGCACTGCCAGGTCCGCCCGATGGCGTCGGTGAGGTGGAACTCCAGCTTCGGCCCATAAAAGGCGCCTTCGCCGGGCAGCTCCTCGAACTGGAAGCGTTCGTCCATCAGCCCGGACTGGCGCAGCGCCTCGCGCAGGTCGTTCTCGGCGCGGTCCCACAAGGCATCGTCGCCGGCGCGATTCTCCGGGCGCAGCGCCAGCTTGACGGCATAGTCGGCGAAACCGAGGTCGTTATAGACGGCGTCGAGCAGCTCGCAGAAGGCCTTGGTCTCCGCGACGACCTGATCCGCCGTGCAGAAGATATGGGCATCGTCCTGCGTGAACTGGCGCACGCGCATGATGCCGTGCAGCGCGCCGTGCGGCTCGTTGCGGTGGCAGCAGCCGAATTCGGCGAGGCGCAGCGGCAGGTCGCGATAGGATTTGATGCCCTGGCGGAAGACTTGGACATGCGCCGGGCAGTTCATCGGCTTGATCGCCATCAGGTCGCCGGCGCCGGTGATCACCGGCTTGCCCGGCTCGACGTTCGGCACCTCGTCGGGGACGACGAACATGCCCTCGCGGAACTTGCCCCAGTGGCCCGACGCCTCCCACAGCCGCGCGTCCATGAGCTGCGGCGTCTTGATCTCCTGATAGCCGGCATGGTCGAGACGGCGGCGCATATAGGCCTCCAGCGTCCGCCACAGCCGCCAGCCCTGCGGATGCCAGAACACCGAGCCCTGCGCCTCGGGCTGGAGGTGGAACAGGTCCATCTCCGCGCCGATACGGCGATGGTCGCGCTTCGCCGCCTCCTCCAGCCGGACAAGATGCGCGTCGAGCTGCTTCTTGTTGAGCCAGCCGGTGCCATAGATGCGGCTCAGCATCGCGTTCTTCTGGTCGCCGCGCCAATAGGCCCCCGACACGCGCGTCAGCCTGAAGGCGGCGGGGTCGAGCTTGCCGGTCGAGGCAAGGTGCGGCCCCCGGCACATGTCGAACCAATCGTCGCCCGACCAGTAGACGGTAAGCTGGTCGCCCTCCGGCAGTTCCGCCGCCCATTCGGCCTTGAAGGT
>CAZACH010000295.1:0-2610 GCA_964483275.1 uncultured Sphingomonadaceae bacterium
ATCCTATTGTCATCGCTTCCTATGCCCGCACGCCGATGGGCGGATTCCAGGGTGCGTTGTCGCCATTGTCGTCGGTCGAGCTTGGCGCGGCCGCGGTGAAAGCGGCGCTCGAACGGTCCGGCGCCGCCACCGATGCCGTCGAGCAAATCTATATGGGCTGCGTGCTGCCGGCCGGGCTGGGGCAGGCGCCGGCGCGTCAGGCGGGGCTGATGGCCGGCCTGCCGCTCTCGACCCAGGCGACGACCGTCAACAAGATGTGTGGATCGGGCATGCAGGCGGCGATCATGGCGCATGATGCGCTGGCCAGCGGTTCCGCCGACATGATCGTCGCCGGCGGCATGGAGTCGATGTCCAACGCGCCCTATCTGCTGATGAAGCATCGCGCCGGCGCGCGCATCGGCCATGACCGGATCATCGATTCCATGATGATGGACGGGCTGGAGGACGCCTATGAGCCGGGCAAGGCGATGGGCGTGTTCGCCGAGCAGGTGGTGCGCGACTATCAGTTCACGCGGGCGGCGCAGGATGACTATGCGCTCGAATCGCTCACGCGCGCGCGGCAGGCGATCGCCGGCGGGGCCTTCGCGCGGGAAATCGTTCCCGTCGAGGTGACGTCGCGCAAGGGCGTGGTCGTCGTCGACACCGACGAGCAGCCGGGCAAGGCCCAGCCGGACAAGATCCCCGATTTGAAGCCGGCTTTTGTGAAGGACGGCACGATCACGGCGGCCAACGCCTCCTCGATCTCGGACGGCGCGGCCGCCCTCGTGCTGACGCGGGCGAGCGTTGCCGAGCGGCGCGGCCTGTCGCCTGTCGCCCGCATCGTCGCCCACGCGGCGCACGCGCACGAGCCGGGCCTGTTCGCGACGGCGCCGGTGCCGGCGATGCGGACAGTGCTGGCGAAGGCCGGGTGGAGCATCGAGGACGTCGATCTGTTCGAAGTGAATGAAGCGTTCGCCGTCGTCGCGATGATCGCCATGCGGGACCTCGGCATCCCGCGCGACAGGATGAACGTCAATGGCGGGGCGATCGCGCTCGGCCATCCGATCGGCGCTTCGGGCGCCCGTGTCCTCGCGACCCTTCTGGCCGCGCTTCAGGCGCGGGGCCTGACGAAGGGCGTGGCGTCGCTGTGCATCGGTGGTGGCGAGGCAACCGCCATGGCCGTCGAATTGCTTTGAAAAGAGGTGGGAAAAATGCAGATTGAAGGCGTAGCGGCGATCGTAACGGGCGGCGCGTCCGGGCTTGGTGGCGCCACCGCCGCCATGCTGGCGGGCAAGGGCGCCAAGATCGCGATCTTCGACCTCAACGAGGAAGCGGGGCGCGCGCAGGCAGACGCGCTTGGCGGCCTGTTCGTGAAAGTGAATGTCGCCGACGACCAGAGCGCCGCGGATGCGGTCGCGGAGGCCGAGGCGCGGCACGGTCCGGCGCGCATCCTCATCAACTGTGCCGGCATCGCGCCGGCCGTGAAGACGGTGGGCCGGGAGTTCGCGGCGCACCCGCTCGACACGTTCAGGAAAACGGTGGAGGTGAACCTCATCGGCACCTTCAACATGATCTCGAAGGTGGCGAGCCGGCTGGCGCAGGCGGAACCGATCGGCGAGGAGCGCGGCGTGATCGTCAACACCGCGAGCGTCGCCGCCTATGACGGCCAGATCGGACAGGCCGCCTATGCAGCCTCGAAAGGCGGCGTGGTCGGGCTGACGCTGCCGGTCGCGCGCGACCTCTCCCAGCACCTGATCCGCGTCATGACGATCGCGCCCGGCATCTTCTGGACCCCGATGCTGGCCGGCCTGCCGCAGGCGGCGCAGGACTCCCTGGGCAAGCAGGTTCCGCATCCAAGCCGGCTCGGCAAGCCGGAGGAATATGCCCAGCTTGTCGAAAGCATCATCGGCAATCCGATGCTCAACGGTGAGACCATCCGCCTCGACGGCGCCATCCGGATGGCGCCCCGATGAGCGGGACGGCGCCCCTGCTGTTCGAACAGGACGGTGCGGTTGCAACGCTGACGCTCAACCGGCCCGACATCGGCAACAGCATAGATATCGACATGGCGCGCGCGCTCGTCGAGGCGGCGATCCGCTGCGACCATGACCCATCGGTGCGCTGCGTCGTGCTGACGGGGGCAGGGCGCATGTTCTGCGCGGGCGGCGATCTGGGCCTGCTCACGGCGGCGGGCGCGCAGGCGCCGGCGCTGTTGAGCGAATTGGCGGGCACGCTTCACATGGCGCTCTCGCGGTTCGCACGCATGGCCAAGCCGTTGCTGGTCCTCGTCAACGGGCCGGCCGCCGGCGCCGGCCTCAGCCTCGCCGTCGCGGGCGATGTCGTGCTCGCGACGCGCTCGGCGCATTTCACGGCCGCCTATACCGCCGTCGGGCTGACGCCGGATGGTGGCCTGACCTGGCTGCTGCCGCGCCTCGTCGGCTTGCGCAAGGCGCAGGAGATGATCCTCACCAACAGGCGCATCGCGGCGGACGAGGCGGAAACGATCGGCCTCGTCACGCGCACCATCGACGACGAGGCGTTCGCGGAGGAGGGGCGGGCGACCGCCACGCGGCTCAGCCGCTCGGCGGTGTCGGCGCTCGGCGCGGTGCGCGCGCTTCTGCTCGAGAGCTT
>CAZACH010000296.1:0-2583 GCA_964483275.1 uncultured Sphingomonadaceae bacterium
GCATCCACCAGCCGACGGGCAGGAACACGAACGGCCCGATGACGCCGGAGAGGGAGACGCGGTTGCGGATCTCGTCGAGAAAGTCGGGCGGAATGGTCATGGGGCAGGGGGGAGAGACGGCTTGTCCCGGTGATCCGGGATGCAGACCCGAACATGCATCGCCCCGCCTTTCCGTCTCCCGATCGCGTCCGACCCAATGGCGTCGGCTATGCCAGCGCCGCCTTCACCAGCCCGCTCACCTTGCTCATGTCGAGCTGCGCGGCGTGGCGCTCCTTGAGCGCGGCCATCACCTTGCCCATGTCCTTGACCGAACTGGCCCCGACCTCGGCGACGATGCCGGCGATCAGCGCCTTCGTCTCCTCCTCGCCGAGCTGGGCGGGCAGGAATTCCTCGATCACGGCAAGCTCGGCGCGCTCGGCGGCGGCGAGTTCGGCGCGGCCGCCCTTGTCGTACATCTCGATCGATTCGCGGCGCTGCTTGACCATTTTCTGGAGCACCTCGACCACCACCGAATCATCGTCGGCGGGGGCGGCGGCGGTGCGCAGCTCGATATCCTTGTTCTTGAGCGCCGCCAGGATCAGGCGGATCGCCGCCGTGCGCTCGCTGTCGCGCGCCTTCATCGCGGCGGTTTGCGCAGCCTTTATGTCGTCGCGAATCATGGGAAGCCCGCAGGTTGAGGAGAAAGGAGTCACCCTAGCCGGAACCCGCGGGATTTAATAGGATTGACCTGCCGGACGCCCCCCCCTAGTCAGCCACGCGTTTGCCCGCCCTGCCGAACCTGAAGAAGGAACACCGCCTTGGTCGAAGCCTCTCCCACGCGCGCGCCACACGGAGCGACGGGGGTCGTGGCCCTGGCGGACGGCACCCTGCTGTGGGGCAAGGGCTTCGGCGCCGAGGGCGAGGCGGTTGGTGAACTCTGCTTCAACACCGCCATGACCGGCTATCAGGAAGTGATGACCGACCCCAGCTATGCTGGGCAGATCGTCAATTTCACCTTCCCGCACATCGGCAATGTCGGCGCCAATCCGGAAGATGTCGAGGCGATCAACGCCCATGCGCTCGGCTGCGTGGTGCGCGAGGATGTCACCGACCCGGCGAACTTCCGCGCCAGCCAGCATTTCGACCAGTGGCTTAAGCAGAATGGCCGCATCGGCCTGTCGGGCGTCGATACCCGCGCCGTCACCCGCCGCATCCGCCTGCAGGGCGCGCCCAATGCCGTCATCGCGCACAATGCGCAGGGCGCGTTCGACACCGACGCGCTGATCGCCAAAGCACGCGCCTGGCCGGGGCTGGAGGGCATGGACCTCGCCAAGGAGGTGTCCACCACCCAGAATTATGTCTGGGAGGACGGGCTGTGGACGCTGGGGCAGGGCTATGCCACGCACGCCGCCAACCCGGACGGGCCGCATGTCGTCGCCATCGACTATGGCCTCAAGCGCAATATCCTGCGCAACCTCGTCGCCGCCGGCGCGCGCGTGACCGTGGTGCCCGCCACCGCCACCTTCGACGAGGTGATGCGCCACCAGCCGGACGGCGTCTTCCTCTCTAACGGCCCCGGCGACCCCGCCGCGACCGGCGAATATGCGGTGCCGGTGATCCAGGAGCTGATGAAGGTCGGCAAGCCGCTGTTCGGCATCTGTCTTGGCCACCAGCTGCTCGGCCTCGCCATCGGGGCGAAGACCTACAAGATGCATCAGGGCCATCGCGGCGCCAATCATCCGGTGCGCCGCAACGATGACGGCCGCGTCGAGATCACCAGCATGAACCACGGCTTCGCGGTCGATACCGAAACGCTGCCCGCCAATGCGCGCGTCACGCACGTCTCGCTGTTCGACGGCTCGCTCGCCGGCCTCGAACTCACCGACCTGCCGGCGTTCAGCGTGCAATACCACCCCGAGGCGAACCCCGGCCCGCAGGACAGCCATTATCTGTTCAAGCGGTTCGTCGGCGCGCTCAAGACCCAAGCCTGATGGCGCTTTCCTGTTCCTCCCGCCTTCGTCCCGCCGGGGACGAGGGACCATTGATGACGGCCTGAAGAAACCATGCCCAAACGCACAGACATCTCCTCCATCCTGATCATCGGCGCCGGGCCGATCGTCATCGGCCAGGCATGCGAGTTCGATTATTCGGGCACGCAGGCCTGCAAGGCCCTGCGCGAGGAAGGCTATCGGATCATCCTGGTCAATTCGAACCCGGCGACGATCATGACCGACCCGGAAATGGCCGACGCCACCTATGTCGAGCCGATCACGCCCGAGATCGTGGCGCGCATCATCGAGAAGGAACGCCCCGACGCCGTGCTGCCGACGATGGGCGGCCAGACCGCGCTCAACACCGCGCTGGCGCTGTGGAACGACGGCACGCTTGAGAAATATGGCTGCCAGATGATCGGCGCCGATGCCGACGCCATCGACAAGGCGGAAGACCGGCTGAAATTCCGCCAGGCGATGGACAAGATCGGCCTCGAAAGCCCGCGCTCCGATGTCGCCCATACGCTCGACGAGGCGTTCAAGGTGCTGGAGCATGTCGGCCTGCCGGCGATCATCCGCCCCAGCTTCACCATGGGCGGCACCGGCGGCGGCA
>CAZACH010000297.1:0-2581 GCA_964483275.1 uncultured Sphingomonadaceae bacterium
TTATTGGCGGGTCGGCATGACGGAGATCGAGGACGGACAGACCGCGATGACGTGGACCGCCCCTTCGAAGCTGACGATCGGCGCCAACGGCAAGCATCGCGGCAGGAAACCCTAGCCTTGCCGCGCCGCTTGCTGCTCGACGGCGGATTGATCGGGCTTGCGGCATTGCTGCTGGCGCTGGCCCTGACCATTGGCGGGCCGACGCGGCTCGATAGCGGCTTCTATGACGCGCTGATCGGATATCGCGCGCCGCCGCCTTCGGAACGCATTTTCATCGTCACCATCGACGATGCCAGCCTGGCCGCGCTGGGCCGCTGGCCCTGGCCCAGATCCGTCCATGCAAGCGCGGTCGAGCAGCTTGGCAGGGCCGGCGTGGCCGCCGTTGCCTACGACGTTCTGTTCACGGAGCCGGCAAGGGAGCCGGCCGATGACGAAGCACTGGCGCGCGCGCTGACAAAGGCCCGCGTCGCCCTTCCCGTTCTTTTCGACGTGCCCGGCCACGACGGCCGCGATTTCGATGTCACCGAACCGATCACGCCTCTGAAGCAAGCCGCCGCCGCCCTGGGCCACGTCGCCTTGCCCCATGATCCGGACGGCATTTCGCGGTTCGTCATGCTTCAGGTGCCGGACCGCGACGGGCGCACCTGGTTTCACCTCATCGAGCAGGCCTACCGGCTCGCGACCGGCGCGCCCTCCCCCGTCGACAGTCGATTGGGCGTTGGAGACCGCCACCCCCGCCTCCTCCTGCCCTACCAGCCGTCAGGGGCCTTTCGGTCGGCGCCGTTCAAGGACCTTGTCGCCGGGAGCATCCCGGAAGACGCATTGCGCGGCCGCATCATATTGATCGGCGCGACGGCGGCCGGCCTTGGCGACCGGCATCCTCTGGCGGGCGTGGGCGCGCTTCCCGGCGTGGAAGCGCAGGCCAGCCTGCTCAACGCGATGCTCGGCGGCGGCTTCGTCACCGAAGCCTCGCCCCTGTCCCGCATCGCTTTCGCCGCCTTGCCCAGCCTCGTCCTGCTCCTCCTGTTCTGGCGGCTCAGGCCCGCCCGGGCGCTGGCAATCTCGATCCTGTCCCTGGCGCTGGTCCTGGCCTTTTCAGCGGGGCTGCTCCTGTGGGGCGGCGTGTGGCTGCCGCCCGTGCCCGCGCTCGCGGCGTTGCTGCTCGTCTATCCGCTTTGGGGATGGCGACGGCTGAGCGCGATCGACCGCGCCGTCCGGGGAGAACTCGCGCGTCTGGAGGGCGATCTGCCGACAGGCGCCGCGCCCTCTGCCGTCCATTCCGATCCGCCGGGCCGGAACGCCGCCTTGCTCAGCGAATCCATCGCCGGCCTGCGCAATCTCAAGCAGCTGATTGCGGATACGGTCGACGGTGTCGCGGACCCGATGATCGTGACCAGCCTGTCCGGCGAGGTGCTGCTTGCCAACCGGCAGGCAAGAGCGCTGCTCGACGGCGGCAATCTCGATGAACGCGATCTGGGCCGGCTGGGACCGGACGAGGTGGAACTGGCCGATGGCGGCATCTATTCGCCCCGGCGGACAGCGCTAACCACCGCCGACGGGACCGTGCGCGGCTCGATTCTGCTGCTCGCCGACATCACCAGCCTCAGGACGGCCGTGCGCGCGCGCGACGAGGCCCTGGAATTCCTCAGCCACGACATGCGCTCCCCTCAGGCGGCGATCATCTCCCTGCTCGATGGTGAAGCGAAGCGTTCGGTGCCGCCGCCCATCGCCACCCGGATCGCCGGCCATGCCCGCCGCACGCTCAAGCTGGCGGACGATTTCGTGCATCTCGCCCGCGCGCGGACGGCGCGGTTCGAGCCGCTGGACACGGACCTGTGCGCCGCTGTCGCGGAAGCGCTGGACGCAGTCTGGCCGGCCGCGTCCGCCCGGCAGGTGAGACTGGACGCCTCGGGGCAGGACGAGCCGATCTATGTGAATGGCGAGCATGACGCCCTGACGCGCGCGCTGCTCAATATTCTCGACAATGCCGTGAAGTTCGCGCCGCAGGCGGGCACGGTCGAATGCCGCGTCTCCCTGTCCGCCGACGATGCCGGATCATGGGTCGATGTCTCGATCGCCGATACAGGCCCCGGCGTTCCCGAAGAGCGGCTGTCCCGCTTGTTCGAGCGTTTCGCGCCGCTCTCGCAAGGCCATGGCCTGTCAGCCGGACTTGGCCTGTCCTATGCCCGCATCGTCGCCGAGCGGCATGGCGGCGGCCTGTCCCATCAGGCGGTTCATCCCCATGGCGCGCGCTTCACCCTGCGGCTTCCCATGCTCGATCAGGCCATGCTCGATCAGGGCTGATCGCCCAGCGCTGCCTCCGCCAATGCCGGGAGGCGGGCGGGATCGAGATCGCCACAACGCCGATCGCTTGCCGTACCCCGGAAAAGCACCGCTCCATCCCGAGCGTCCAGCAAGGCCACAACGAGCCGGAAATTCCTTCGCTTGCACAACACGGGCTTTGACCGACGCGACGCCGGTGCGTCCTGTTCGACATGCAGAGCGGCGGGCGCCACGGCAAAAGCGACCTCCAACCTGTACCGCGCATCGCCCGCTTCCCGATATCCGCGCCGCTCCAGAG
>CAZACH010000298.1:0-2576 GCA_964483275.1 uncultured Sphingomonadaceae bacterium
GCCCGGCTGCAGCGTCACCGCGATCGCCACCGACTTGCGCCCCTCGCCGACGCCGGCGCCGGTGAAGATGTCGAACAGGCTGACATCGGTGATCGCCTGCTTGTCCGCCCCGCGCACCGCCTTGAGCAGCGCCTCGGCGCTCAACCCCGCATCGGCGACGAAGGCGAAATCGCGCGTCACCGCCTGCAAGGCCGGCGGGCTGTAGGGCGCCCGCGCCCGGCCGCTCGCCCGCTTGGTGGGCAAGGCGTCGAGATAGAGTTCCGCCGCCGCGACCGGACCCTTGAGGTCGAAATGCCTCAGCGTCGCCGGGTGCAGTTCGCCGAACTCCGCCAGCACCGTCTTGGGACCAAGGCACAGCTTGCCCGAGCGGCCGGGGTGATAGACGGCGGAGGCCGGGGCCATCACCTGCAACCGCTCGACCGGCACGCCGGCTTCGGCGAGCAGCGCCAGCGCCTCCCGCTTGACGTCGAACAGGTCGAAGGCCGTCGCCTTGCCGGTGCGCCAGTCGCGTGGCGTGCGGTCGCCGGCGAGCAGCACGCCCAATGTCGGCCGTTCCCCGTCCGCGAAATAGCGGCGGCCGACCTCGAACAGCCTGAGGCTGTCCGCACCGCGCGCGACGTTGCGCGCCGCCGCCGACAGCAGGCCGGGCAGCAGCGAGGGGCGCATTACCGCAAGGTCGCTGGAGATCGGATTTTCCAGCGTCCAGTCGCCGCCGCCAAAGGCTTCAGCTTCAGTCGGCGAGATGAAGCTCCACGTCACCGCCTCGTTGAGGCCGCGCGCGGCGGCGGCGCGGCGAACCCGGCGTTCGATCAGCTGCTCGGCGCTGGCGGTCGGCCGGGCGACGCCCTCGGCGCGCGGCAGGGCGACGGACGGCACCGCGCCCAGCCCCGCGATCCGCACCACCTCCTCGACAATGTCCGGGGCGCCGTCGATGTCCCGCCGCCAGCTTGGCGCGGTGACGGTCCATGGGCGACCGTCCGTGACGGTGAAGCCGAGGCTTTCGAGGATTGCGCGCTGGCGATCCCCGGCGATCTTCACGCCCGCCAGCCGCTCCGCCAGCGCCGGGTCATAGGCGACCTCATGGCGGCCGAGCGGCGGCTGGCCGCTGCGCGTGATGCCGCTGGCGGTGCCGCCGCAATGGTCGAGCATCAGCCGCGTCGCGATAGCGAGGCCGGTTTCGAGGAAAGCGGGATCGACGCCGCGTTCGAAGCGCTGGCGCGCATCGCTGGTCAGCCCCAGCGCCTGCCCGGTGCGGGCGATATGGCTGGGGTCGAAATAGGCGCATTCGATGACGATGTCGGTGGTGGTTTCGCTCACCCCCGACTCCTCGCCGCCCATGATGCCGCCAATGTCGTGGACCTGCGCCTCGTCGGCGATCACCGTCATTGCCGGGGTCAGCGCATAGCTCTTGCCGTTGAGCGCCAGCACCTGCTCGCCATCACGGGCCTTGCGCGCGACCAGCCCGCCGTTCAGCCGGGCCTTGTCATAGACGTGCAGCGGCCGGCCCAAGTCGAGCATCACGAAATTGGTGATGTCGACCAGCGCCGAGATCGGCTTCTGTCCGACCGCGCGCAGTTGCCGCGCCATCCACTCGGGCGCCACGCCATTGCGGACGCCGCGCACTTCCTGCCCGTAAAAGGCGGGGCAGCCGTCCGCGTCGTCGGTCCGTACGGCGGGGCCGTCGCCCTCGCCCGCGACCGGGTCGATGCCGCAGCGATAGACTTGCTCCAGCGGCCGCAGCGTGCCGAGGCCGGCGGCAGCGAGATCGCGGGCGATGCCGCGCACGCCCATGCAGTCCTGCCGGTTGGGGGTGATCGCCACGTCGAATACAGGGTCGTCAAGGCCGGCATAGTCGGCATAGCGCGTCCCCACCGGCGCATCGGCGGGCAGCTCGATGATGCCTTCATGGTCGTCGCCCAGCTCCAGCTCGCGCGTCGAGCACATCATGCCGTTCGATTCGACGCCACGGATCGCCGAGACCTTGAGCACCATGCCGTTGGCCGGCACCGTCGCGCCCGGCAACCCGAGCACGCCGACAAGGCCGGCGCGGGCATTGGGCGCGCCGCAGACGACCTGCAATGGCTGACCGTCGCCGGTGTCGACGCTGAGGACCTGCAACTTGTCGGCCTGCGGGTGGGGCGCGGCGGTCAGCACTTTGGCGACGCGGAAATCGGCGAGGCCCGCGCCGGGGTCCTCGACGCCTTCGACCTCAAGGCCGACACGGGTCAGCGCCTCGGCGACGGTGGCGGCATCGGCGTCGGTGTCGAGATGCTCTTTCAGCCAGGACAAGGTGAATTTCATGCGCCGACTCCCCCCGACAGCGTCGGCACGTCGAGCGCCGAGAAGCCGTAATGCCGCAGCCAGCGTATATCGCCGTCGAAGAAGGCGCGCAGGTCGTCCATGCCGTATTTCAGCATCGCCAGCCGGTCGATGCCGCAGCCGAAGGCGAAGCCCTGCCACTCGTCGGGGTCGAGGCCACAGGCGGCGATGACGCGCGGATGCACCATGCCGGAGCCGAGAATCTCCATCCAGCCGCCATTCGCCGGATCGCCGCCGACGACGCGCTTGCCCTTTTC
>CAZACH010000299.1:0-2569 GCA_964483275.1 uncultured Sphingomonadaceae bacterium
GAATTCTATGATGCGGAGAAAGTCGCCATCCTGCCGATGGGCCTCTGCTATCCCGGCCGCGTCGCCAATAGCGGCGATGCCGCGCCCCGCACCGAATGCGCGCCGCTGTGGCGCGACCGGCTGCTGGAGCAGATGCCGGGGCTGCGCCTCACTCTGCTGGTCGGCGGCTATGCCCAGGCGCATGTGCTGGGACCGGGCAAGGTCGGCGAGCGGGTCAGGAACTTCCGCGATTATCTCCCCGCCTATTTCCCGCTGCCGCATCCTTCGTGGCGGTCGCGCCATTGGGCGGCGCGGAACGACTGGTTCGAGGCCGATGTCCTTCCGGCCCTGCGCGACC
The DNA here is from genome assembly GCA_964483275.1 of uncultured Sphingomonadaceae bacterium. GTDB lineage: Bacteria > Pseudomonadota > Alphaproteobacteria > Sphingomonadales > Sphingomonadaceae > JBBCJR01. The sequence goes on from CAZACH010000299.1 coordinate 338, forward strand.
AGGTCCGCCGGCTTCTGGCGCCGGAGGTCTTGCCGCCAACCGCCTGATCTCCGCCGCCGTCAGGGCGCGCGTCATGCCCTTGCCGAGCGTGCCGAGTTCAACGCCGCCGATCGCCACGCGGACGAGGCGGAGGACGGTCAGGCCATGCGCGGCGAGGATGCGGCGCACCTGCCGGTTGCGCCCTTCGGTGAGCACCACCTCGACCCAACTCGAACGGCTGCCCTGGCGCAGCAGCGCGACCGAGCGCGCCGTCAGCCGTTCGTCCCCGTCCACCACCGGCTCGGCCAGCCGGCGGACCAGCGCCGCGTCGACGACCCGGTCGACCTTGACGTGATAGGTCTTGGCGACATTGGAAGCGGGGTTGAGAAGATGGTCCGCCCACGCCGTGTCGTTGGTCATGAACAGCAGGCCCTCGCTCGCCTTGTCCAGCCGGCCGACCGGCGAGAGAAAGGGCAGGCCGGGCGGCAGGCAGTCATAGACCGTGCTGCGCGCCTGCGGATCGCTGCGCGTCGTGACCAGCCCGCGCGGCTTGTTGAGCATCATATGGATCGGGGCCTGGGCGGCGATCGGTTGGCCGTCGACGGTGATGCGGGCGCGCGACAGGTCGACCCTTTGCGCCGCGCCGCGCGCCGGCCGCCCGTCGATGGCGACGCGCCCCTGCTCGATCAGGGCGATCGCTTCGCCGCGCGAGCAATAGCCCAGCTTGGAAAGCGCGCGCGGCAGGCTGGCCACCCGCTGCGGCGCGTGCCGGGGCGTTCCCGCACGCGCCGGGTTCGGCGGCCCGCGACGGCCGGCTGGGTCTGGCATGACATTTCCTCGAAGCCGGCGGGGTCGCTTCTGGCCGGATTTGGCGCTTCGTCAGGGGAACAGGGGCGCTGGATGGCCGCTGTCGCACGTGGATTGGCCCCGGGCCGGCGCTGCTGGCCGGGCCGGGGCTAAGTGCCGACGATCAGTCGGCCGCCCCTCATCATGCGGGCATAGGCACGCGCGCTCATGCGCGCTGTTTCCGCTGGAAACGGCGCGATGTCAATTTCGCGAACGGGCGGCGCGCCCGCCGCCGGGCCGCCATGCCCCGCCTGGTCGTCAGGCGGCGGCCGCGTCGTACCGCTGTTTGGCTTCGGCGAGGAAGTCGATATGCTCCTCGGGCGTGCGGTAGTCGCGATACATTGTCCCGACGCTGGCGTGGGTGCCGCCGACGTCGCGCCAGCGCAGCAGCGTGTCGACGGTTTCGGGGATGTCGAGGCCACGGCCGGTCTTGTCCTGCAGGATCAGGTGGGCGCCGAAGCCCGCGACCGGGCGGCCGGCCTCGACGAGCAGCTCGTGGATGCGCTTCAGGCCGGGCAGGGCGCTTTCCTTCAGCCCGGCGGCGAAGATGAAGCCGTCCGCCATGCGCGCCGCGCGGCGATAGGGGGCCTCGCCGAAGCCGCCGCAGAAGATCGGGATCTGGCGCTTGGGACGCGGGATGATGTTGCCGCGCTCGATCTTGTCGAACGTGCCGTCGAAGCTGACCAGCGGCTCGCCCCACAGGCGGCGGAGATAGGGAATCTGCTCGTCCATCCGTTTGCCGCGCGTGTGGAAGTCCTCGCCCAGCGCGTCATATTCCACATAGTTCCAGCCGCTGCCGACACCGAGCGTCAGCCGCTGCCGCGAGAGGAGGTCGAGGTCGGTCGCCTGCTTGGCGACCAGCACGGTCTGGCGCTGCGGCAGGATCAGGATGCCGGTGACGAACTCGATCCGTTTGGTGATGCCGGCCAGATAGGAGAAGGCGGTGAACGGGTCGTGAAAGGGGTCCTTGTCGGTATAGGGCCCCCACAGGGCCGGATCGCGCCCGGCATGTTCGGCGCCGACGACATGGTCGTACATCAGCAGCGAATCATAGCCCAGCGACTCCACGGCAAGGCCGATCTTGTCGAGTGCATCCGGGGAACCGCCGGTTTCGACCTGGGGATAAACCGCGCCGACCTTCATAATCACCTCTCATCGCTTGTGGACCGGGAGCCTTTGTTAGCCGCCCATGTTGAACCCTAACACCCACCGGGCGGATTTGTAATTTTTGAACATGGCGTATCTATAATCAGCGCCTCGATCAGGATCGGAGAGTCGCGATGACCGATTTCGATTTTGCGCTCGGCGAGGATGCCGACATGATCCGCCAGAGCGCCGCGCGCTTCGCCGCCGACAGGATCGCGCCGCTGGCCGCCGAGATCGACGAGAAGGACTGGTTCCCGCGCG
>CAZACH010000300.1:0-2553 GCA_964483275.1 uncultured Sphingomonadaceae bacterium
CGGTGACGATGACCGGCGAATTCGGGGTCTATTCCAGCACCGCCGACAGCGGCAACCTGGTGCACCGCCACTTCTGCCCGACATGCGGAACTCACATCTTCAACGACTCCCCCGCGCGTCCCAATATCAAGGTGATCCGCGCCGGCACGCTCGACGATCCCAACGTCGCGCAGCCGGCCATGACGATCTGGACAGCCGAAGCGCCGGCCTGGGCCTGCATCGACCCGGCGCTGCCGCGCCAGGACGGCCCGCCGCCCCCGGCCTGACCCGCCTCAGCGCCTGGCGAGCCAGCCAGCGCGCGCCAGGATCAGCAGCACCGTCGGCCAGAATAATGTCACGACCAGATCGTGCAGGCTGGCCATCCACTGCGACAGCCTGATGACCGGGAAATAGTCCCACATGTCGAGGACCTCGCCGGCCAGCGCAACGACGAACGCCGCCAGCCACGGCCGCCACGAACGGAGCGACAGCCCCGACAACGCCGCGAAACCCAGCATCACGCCCAGTCCAATGAAGATATGAAGCGCGTCCTTGGATAGGCCCGCTTCATACGACAATGCGAGTTTTGCCGCCTGGAACCCTGACGTCACACGCGCGTCCTGAACGGCGTGAAATCGGTGCCGCGATCGAAGACGTCGACCCCCTCGCGGGCCTTGAGCCAACCCACCACCTTGTACGTCACCGGCGTCAACAACACCTCCCAGCCCACTTTCAACACATATTGGGTGACCAGCACGGTCAGCACCAGGGACGGCTCCCACGTACCGAGGAAGGCCAGCGGATAGAAGATCAGACTGTCGACCCCCTGCCCGACCACCGTCGAACCGATGGTCCGTGTCCACAAATAGCGCCCGTCCGTCCACAGCTTCATGCGCGCCATGACATAGGCGTTGGCGAACTCGCCGGCCCAGAAGGCTGCGATGGAGGCGAGCACGATGCGGGGGACCTGCCCGAACACCGCCTGATAGGCGGCCTGCCCGTGCCAGTCGTCGGCCGGGGGCAGCGCCACCACCACCCACGACATCGCCGCCATGAAGACCAGCGCGACGAAGCCCGCCCATACGCAGCGGCGCGCATGGGCATAGCCATAGACCTCAGTGAGCACGTCGCCGATGACATAGGACAGCGGGAAAAACAGGATGCCCGCGCCGAAGGGCCATGCGCCGATGCCGGGCAGGTCGACGGTCGCGACCTTGCCCGCGCCCAGCACGTTCGAGAGCAGCAATATCGTCACGAAGGCGACCATCACGAAGTCGAAGGTGCGGAAACTGCGCCCCCGCAGGGCGCCGGCCGCGACTTCGCGCAATTCATTGTCCGTCATCGCTCCCCCCCGATCGCCGGCTGTCCTGACCGTTTTGTCAACATTCCATAGCAATGCCGTCTTGACGTGGCGCTTTCGCTTTGAGAGAGGGGCGCATCATGAAAAAGCTGATCCTCCCCGCCATCCTCGCGAGCTTCGCCCTCGCCGGCTGCAACTCCAATCAGGCGACGGAAGATGCCGCCAATCAGACGGCAGCGGCCAACGTCGTCGAAGCGCCTCCGCCGATGATTGTCAAGTCGACCCCCTATCGTTGCAAGGACGGCAGCGTCGCCCGCGTCGATTATTTCAACGACAATGTCAGCGCCAATGTGAAGCTCGGCGACGAAGAACTCGGCACCGCGCTCAAGGCCGCCGAACCCGGCCCCGACACCACCTATACCGCCGAGGGCGGCTGGGAACTGGTGAAGAACGGCGAATCGATCGAACTCGCCAGCCCGGACAAGCCGAAGCAGGCCTGCAAGAGCTGATCCCATCAAACATCGAACTGAAAAAGGCCGGGCGGGATCCCGGCCTTTTTCATTTGCGCCGAAGACCGGGCCGAAGTTTTTCATCAAACTGACGCATCCGATCGCCACATGCTGCGTTCATCTCCCCGCAAGGTCGAGCAGGTGCGGCATGAACAGGCGCAACGGTTTCCCGCAGGACTTTCTGGCCCTCTCGCTGGGAGGCGCGCTGCTGTTCTTCGCGGTGTCCGGCGGCCGCGCGGAAGGCAATGGCGATGGCGGCGCGGCCGCTCTCGCGGGGCCTGCCGACAGCGTCAACGCGCCGCTGCGGGCAGATATCAGCCTCGTCGGGCTGGAGCGGCACGCCCCGGCGATCCGGCTTGGCCTGAGCATGGATGACGAAGCCGGGCCGACGCTCAATTGAACCACGCATAACCTTCGACAAGGCCGGACGGGGCGGCTATTGGACCTGCCCATGCAGGACAGCCATTCTTCAACCCCCGCCATCACCCCGCAAATCGTCGCCGAGCACGGGTTCACGCCCGACGAATATCAGCGGCTGCTCGAATCGCTGGGCCGGGAGCCGAACCTTACGGAACTGGGCATCTTCTCGGTGATGTGGTCGGAGCATTGCTCCTACAAATCCTCGCGCATCCACCTGTCGAAGCTGCCGACGACCGGCGAGGTCGTGATCTGCGGGCCGGGCGAGAATGCCGGCGTCGTCGACATCGGCGATGGCCAGGCGGCGATCTTCAAGATGGAGAGCCACAACCACCCCTCCTATATCGA
>CAZACH010000301.1:0-2525 GCA_964483275.1 uncultured Sphingomonadaceae bacterium
AGTCGGCGGGGAGGGGGCGCGCCGTGATGGCGCGGCGCCCCTCCCATCCCTCAATCCTCGCCGATATAGATCAGCTTCTTGCCGGCATTGGCGCTGGCGAACAGGTCGGCGAGCGCGGTCGGCGCCTTTTCCAGGCCGTCGTCGATTTCCTCCTCATGGTTGAGCTGGCCGGCGAGCATCATGTCGGTGAGCTGCTCGACCGCCTCGCTGAAGCGCGGGCCATGATCGAAGATCACGAAGCCTGACCAGACCAGCGCCCGCGCCATGATCTCGCGCTCGTTGCGCAGGCCGGTCGGCGGCGGGGTCCACGACGCCGTCGCCGCCGTGCCGCACTGGACGATGCGCCCGTGGCGGGCCATGGCGCGGATCGCCGTGTCGAGGATGTCGCCGCCGGTATTGTCGAAATAGATGTTGAAGCCGCCCGGCCGCGCCTCGGCCAGCGTCTCGGCCAGATTGCCGAGGCGATAATTATAGGCGGCGTGATAGCCGAAGCGGGTGACGCAGCGCTCGATCTTTTCTTCCGAGCTGGTCAGGCCGATCACATGCGCGCCGCGCGCCCGCGCGATCTGGCCGACGACGCTGCCGACCGCGCCCGCCGCCGTCGAGACCAGCACCGCATCGCCCTCGCGCGGCGGCGCGAGGTCGAGCAGCGCCAGCCACGCCGTCATTCCCGGCATGCCGAGCACGCCGCCATAGGCGGGAATCGGCGCGCGCGGACGCGAGGTGTGGAACAGCAGGTCCTGCCGGCCGGCGACCGCATAATCCTGCCAGCCGAAAAAGCCGTAGACGAGATCGCCTTCCTTGATGGTGGGATCGCGGCTTTCGAGCACGACGCCCACGGCCAGCGAGCGGAACGGCGCGCCGATCGGCGTCAGGTCGGGATTGGCGGCCCAGCCGCGCTGCGCCGGATCGGCGGACAGATACAGGTTGCGGACCAGGAAGCGGTCGTCCTCGATCGTCGGGATCGTGGCGGTGACGACCTCGAAATCGCCGGCCTGCGGTATGCCGGCGGGACGCTTGGCGAGCGCGATCTGGCGGTTGCCCGAAGGACGGTTGAAAGATGGCATCTGGTTCACGGCGACTCCCTCATTTGCCCAAGCGCGATGCATCCCAGAGAGAGCATTGCGGCTGATAATATGCTTGTATACCATCCGCTATGGAAGCCGTCGCCAGCCGTCAAGGAGGGCGGGAACGGGCGGCTGTAACGGGAGGATGCATGAGCGAGTTGAAGGGCAGGGCGGTGCTGGTCACGGGCGCGTCGAGCGGCATCGGCCGGTCGATCGCGGTGGAGCTGGCGCGCGCCGGGGCCGACCTGTGGCTGGTCGGGCGATCGCGGGCCGAGCTGGACGCCACCGCGCGGATGATCGACGCGGCCGGCGGCCCCGCCGCCCGCGCCGCCGTCATCGACCTCGCCGAACGCGGCCCGCTCGCCGAGCTGATCGCCGAAATCGGCAGGACGCATCCGCATCTGTTCGCCGTGGTCGGCAATGCCGGCGTGATGCACCCCGAGCCGATCCTGTCGGGGACGGTCGAGCGCTGGCAGTCGATGTTCGACATCAACGTCATGGCGATGCTGGAAGGCTGCAAGGCCGCCGTCGAGGTGATGCGCGCGCAGGGCAAGCCCGGCCACCTCATCAACATCGGCTCGGTGCAGGCGCGCTTCGAGGTGCCGGGCGTCTATGGCATCACCAAGCGCGCGGTCGAGGCCATCGGCGAAAGCCTGCGCGACGAGCTGGAGCGGGACGACATCCGCGTCTGCACCATCGTCCCCGGCGGCTTCGCCACGCAGCTGGCGCGCGGATTGCGGCCGGAGGAGCTTTCCGGCCTCGCCGACCTCGCCGAGCGCAAGGGAATCACGCTGAGCGGCGAAGGCAGCGAGCAGGTGATGTCCGACCCGCAGCATATCGCCGACATGGTGCGCTATGTGCTCGGCCGGCCGATCGAACTCAACATCCAGGAAATCGTGATGCGGCCGCCCGTCAGCCTGAAGGCCTGACGCCGCGGCCCGAAACGGGGAGGAATGATGACGACGCATTCAACCGGCAACGGCGCCTCTGCCGTCAGCCCGCTCGACCGGCTGGTCATCATCGAGGAGATCAGGCAGCTCAAGGCCGCCTATTTCCGGACGATGGACCTCAAGCTCTGGGACGAGCTGGAAACGCTGTTCACGCCCGACGCAACGTTCGACGCGCGCGGCGCGCTGGAACTGCCGAAACCGGACGCGGACTATACGGAGCCGGTGATCCAGGGCGCCAGGGCGATCCGCGACTATATCCAGACCGGCCTGTCGCCGCTGACCAGCGTGCATTTCGGCCATATGCCGGAAATCCACGTCATCACGGCGACGACCGCGAGCGCGATCTGGCCGATGGAGGATCTTCTCGTCCCGCCACCGGGCGGCCCCTTCAAGTCGTTTCGCGGCTGGGGCCATTATCGCGAAACCTATGAATGCACTGGCGGACGCTGGCGGATCGCCTCGCTGCGCCTGCGCCGGCTGCACGTCGAAACAATAGTCTGACGACAGG
>CAZACH010000302.1:0-2521 GCA_964483275.1 uncultured Sphingomonadaceae bacterium
GATCGCCGACATGAAGAATGTCGGTCCGCGCCAGGGCGGCTCGATCACCGCCGCGCAGTTCATCAAGCGCTTCGTCGAGGACGGCGTCAAATGGGCGCATCTGGACATTGCCGGCATGGTCTGGGCGGCCAAGCCCGGCCCGCTGTGGGACAAGGGGGCGACCGGCTATGGCGTGCGCCTGCTCGACGCCTATATCGCGGCCAATCACGAAAAAGGCTGACGCCGCCCGATGCGCGTCGACTTCTATCACCTGACGTCGCGGCCGCCCGAAGCGGTGTTGCCGCGGCTGCTTGAGCGGGTGCTGGACGATGGCGCGCGCGCGCTGGTGCTGGCGGGGGACGAAGGCTTCCTCGGCCATCTCGATCGCGCCTTGTGGACCTATGCGCCCAACAGCTTCCTGCCGCATGGGCTGGCCGGGGGGGAGGCGGATGCCGACCAGCCGATCCTGCTGTCGCGCCGCCTCGATCCCGTGAACGGCGCGCCCCGCCTGCTGATCGCCGACGGGCAATGGCCCGATCCCGCGCCTTCGGGTTTCGAGCGGGTGTTCTTCCTGTTCGACGCCAGCCGCATAGATGGCGCGCGCGCGGCATGGCGCGGCATCACGGACGACCGGCATTACTGGAAGCAGGACGAGCGCGGACGCTGGACCGAAGGGCCGTGATTGCGCATTGCGCGCCGCCCCGCTAGAGAGCGCGCCCACAACCGATCTTCCACCCCAGACAAGCAATGGAGCATGGTTCAGCCATGGCGACGACCCGCACTTTTTCGATCATCAAGCCCGATGCCACCCGCCGCAACCTGACCGGCGCCGTCACCCGGATGCTGGAGGAAGCCGGCCTGCGCGTCGTCGCCTCCAAGCGCATCCACATGACCCGCGAGCAGGCCGAGGGCTTCTATGCGGTGCATAAGGAGCGCCCCTTCTTCAACGACCTCGTCAGCTTCATGATCTCCGGCCCGGTCGTGGTTCAGGTGCTGGAAGGCGAGGACGCCGTCGCCCGCAACCGCGCGATCATGGGCGCGACCAACCCGGAAAATGCCGACGAGGGCACGATCCGCAAGACCCACGCCGAATCGATCGAGGCGAACAGCGTCCATGGTTCGGACAGCGATGAGAATGCCGCGATCGAGATCGCCTATTTCTTCAAGCCCGAAGAAATCGTCGGCTGAGAGTCTGTCCGTTTCAAGTGGCAGCGGCGCCGGTCGGCGCCGACTGATCAGGACAGGACTCTGAACGGATCGGCTGGGACGGCGCCCGCCGTCTCAGCCGCCGAAGCGCGCGCGCCAGCGGCGTTCGAGCGCTTGTTCGCCCGAGCCGTGGGCGACCAATGACAGGCCGCGCAGCCGCACGTCGCTGCCGCCGAGAAACCCGCCGCCGGTGACGGCATAGCCGATGTCGTAAAGCGCGCGGTCGGTGCGGGTCTCGCCGTTGTCCACGAAGATCGTCTCGATCAGCACCGGCAGCCGCTCGTCGCCGGTGGTTTCGTCCGCGCGCTTGGCTGCGCGCCGGGCTTTCTTGAGCGGCCCCGCGAACCAGCCGGCGTCGATCCGCGCATCGCCGCTGGTCTCGATCGGCGCGATGCCGAGCGGCCTGGCGAAATGCAGCGTCTGGCTCTGGACGATCTGCCCGTCGCGCGCCGGCGACAGCGCCAGCCGCTCGCCCTCGCGATCCGCGCGGGCCGTCAGCAACAGTGCCGATGCGGCGGCGGCGCGCCGGGCGTCGTCCTCGGCCTTGCGCGCCGAAATGACGCGCTCCTGCTCCTTGTCCCGCCGTTCGCTCCATGTGTTGAGCAGGCCGAGCGCGGAGATGATAACGGCGAGCACGGCGACCAACTCGCCCAGGCTGATCAGCCGGCGCCGCGTCTTTTCCTTTTCGATGGCCACCGATGCAGGTGATTTGTCGTCGCTCATATGTCCTCGCCATCGGCACAGGCAGCATAAACGATGGGGCGGGCGAAAGGATACAGCCCGATTACCATGGAGCGGCGTGCGTTGCACATCCGCCAACCATGCTCCGTTCGTCCTTCGACAGGCTCAGGACGAACGGGCGTGGGAATGGCGGCCGATCTCTATCGGATCAGCTTTCGCGCGAAATCGGCGAAGGCCCGGGGGTAGAGCCGATGTTCCTCCACCAGCACGCGCGCCGCGAGCGTCGCGGCGGTGTCGCCGGGCAGCACCGGCACCTGCGCTTGCGCGACGACCGGCCCGTCGTCCAGCTCCGGCGTCACGACATGGACCGAGCAACCCGCAACCGCGTCGCCCGCGTCGATAGCGCGCTGGTGCGTGTCGAGGCCCTTGTAGAGCGGCAGCAGGGAAGGGTGGATGTTGAGGATACGGCCTGCCCAGCCGGCGATGAATTCCGGCGACAACAGGCGCATATAGCCGGCGAGTGCGATCAGCTCGATCCCGGCGGCGCGCAGTTCGGCGTCGAGCAGCGCGTCGAACTCGGCGCGCTTTATGCCCTTGTGGCTGCGTGCCCAGACCGCAATGCCATTGTCGGCGGCGAAGCGGAGGCCGGGCGCCT
>CAZACH010000303.1:0-2472 GCA_964483275.1 uncultured Sphingomonadaceae bacterium
GAGCGCACCTTGACGGTGATTGGCCCACCACGTTCGCCCCCGCCCAGCCAGTTGACCTGCGACAGGCTTGCCGAGGCCACCGCCAGCGACCGGCGCGGCCCCACGATCACGCGGCGCTGCGCCGGATCGAGGCGGACGACATAGAGCGGCTCCGCCGTGCCGCCGATCTCCAGCCCGCGCCGCTGGCCGACGGTGAAATTGATGAGGCCGCGATGCCGGCCGAGCACCCTGCCCTCCAGATCGACGATCTCGCCATCGGCATCCGCCTCCGGCCTGATCTTGCGGACGACGGCGGCATAATCGCCGCCGGGGACGAAGCAGATATCCTGACTGTCCGGCTTCGACGCGACCGCCAGCCGCTCGGCGGCGGCGAGGCGCCGCACCTCGTCCTTGGGCAGTCCGCCCAACGGGAAGCGCAGATAGTCGAGCTGTTCGGCGGTGGTCGCGAACAGGAAATAGCTCTGGTCGCGCGCCGGATCGGCACCCCGCCATAGCTCCGGGCCGTGCACGCCGACGACCCGGCGCACATAATGGCCCGTCACCAGACAGTCGGCGCCAAGGTCGCGCGCGACCGCCAGCAGATCGGCGAATTTCACCGTCTGGTTGCAGCGCACGCAGGGGATCGGCGTGCGGCCGGCGAGATAGCTGTCGGCGAATTCGTCGATCACCTGCTCGCGAAAGCGGCTCTCATAATCCAGCACATAATGGGCGATGCCGAGGCGTTCCGCGACGGTGCGCGCATCGTGGATGTCGCGTCCGGCGCAACAGCTTCGCGCCCGCTCCACCGCCGCGCCATGGTCATAGAGCTGGAGCGTGACGCCGATCGTCTCCGCGCCGCTTGCCGCCACCAGCGCGGCGGCGACCGAACTGTCGACGCCGCCCGACATCGCGACGACGACGCGCGCCTCGCCGATCGGCTTGTCGAGCTGGAGATCGAGGACCATGCGCCGCCAGATAGGCGCGCGCGGCCCCGACCTCAAGCGCGCAGGCGGTAAAGTCGAGGCGGCGTTTAAGTCGGCCCGGCTTTGTCCGTTCCTTTAACCAAGGGGCTTGATCCCCATGCGGATAAGCGACGGGGCGTTTGTTGATGAAGGACGGTTCGACCGGGTTTCTTGCCCGTTTCGAGGAGCAGGTCGCCGAGACGGCGGCCGTAACCTCGAAAGGTTTCAGCCCGATGCGGCCCGTGCGGGAGCGGGTCTGCTTCGAGACGCTGGTCGCGGCGGTCGGGCAGAGCCAGCTCGCCAGCGAGATCGCCCGGCTGGAAAATGCCGAGACCATGGCCGGCGGCGGCGCCGACGAGCCGACCGACGAAAGCCACGCGCACAGGCCGCCGCCCGGCACGCGGACCCACCTTGGCCTGTCGCACCAGCTTCGCCCGATTCGGATGCTGAGCATGGCGGAGACCAAAAAATGAGCGTCCCCTTACGAACCCTTAACTCTTTTGAACCTAGGATTCACCTTGCGGCTTAGACCTTCATTCAACGGAGGACGCCTAGACCGGAGGCCTGAGACCGCTTGTAACTGCGTTGAGGAATGGCATGCTTGAGAATCAGAAAATTAAGCCGGCACACGTCATCGGTCCCCTGGGTGAGCCGCTGACGATCGACTCGCTGCCTCCCCCCTCCACCCGTCGCTGGGTCGTGCGTCGCAAGGCGGAAGTGGTCGCGGCGGTCAATGGCGGCCTGATCACGGTCGACGAGGTGCTCGACCGCTACGATCTCAGCCTCGAGGAGTTCACGAGCTGGCAGCGGGCGATCGAACGCTCCGGCATGCCGGGGCTGCGCGTCACCCGCATCCAGCATTACCGCCAGCTTTACGACCGGCAGCAATAGCCGAAGCAACTATCGACGAAGCCAGCGGGCGGCGCGACATCGGTCGGCCGCCCGCTTTCGTTTGAGCCGTTCATCCCATTCAACTGTCGGCGGCATAATAGCCGGTGAAGCCAGGCCCCTCTATCTTCGGCACATTCGTCCAGTTGCCCTGACGATCCCGGAACCACCCCGCCGCCGCAAGCACACCGCCATCGACGTTGAGCGTCGCGCCTGTCATCCAGGCCGCCATCTCCGAAGCCAGGAACAGGGCGCATCCCGCCACATCGCTGGCCCGACCGAACCGGCCGAGCGGAATCCAGGTCGACACATGATCGCGATCGGCGGGGGCGACATATCGACTTGGTTCGATCGTCGCCGTCTCCGTGGTTTCCATCGCGATCGCGTTCACGCGGACGCCCTGCGCGCCCAGTTCGAGCGCGAGGCAGCGGGTAAAGCCGGTGATGGCATGTTTGCAGCTCGAATAGGTGCTGGTCAGCGGGATGCCGCGAAAAGCCTCGATCGACGAGATGTTGATGATGGATGACGATTCCTCGCCAGCATAGTTCTCCCGAACAAGCAGCGGGATCGCAGCCCGCGTCATGCGGAAGACCTGGCGCAGGTTGATGTCGTAGACCGCTTCCCAATCCTCATCGGTCTGCTC
>CAZACH010000304.1:0-2466 GCA_964483275.1 uncultured Sphingomonadaceae bacterium
TGCGCAACAGCCAGTCGCGCTTGCCGAGCCGGGATTGCAAGGTCGCGGCGCCGGCGAGATAGGGGCTGGCCTCGGCCGTCGCGACTTCGCTGGCGGCGAGGGCGGCCGGGCAGCCGCGCGCCACCAGCCGGGTCCGCACATCGTCCGCCGACGCGCCGAGCAGGAGATTCTCGGCGATCCAGCGTCGCCACTGGTCGTCGAGGCGGAGCGGTGGGGTCGCCGCGCCGGGCGACCCCATGTTCAACCGCCGCGTGGTGCGTGGGGCTGACAGCTTGCTGCTCAGAACTTCACCTCGACGCCCAGCGACAGGGTGGTGCCGACGTCATAGGTGTTGATGTCGATGCGCGAGGCGCCGACCTGCTGGAACTCCTGATATTTGCGGCCGGTGATATTGCGGACCTCCAGCTTGCCTTCCATGTTGGCGCCCAGGAACTCGAAGGCTTCGCGGGCGACGAAGTCGATGCGCAGGCCGGGTTTCTCGACGATGTCCGGCTGCTGCGGCGAGCCTGACGGGCCACGGTTGGTGACGCGCTTGCTGGCATAGCTGATCAGGAAGGTCTGCTGCGACAGCCGGTCGACATTCTCCAGGCCGATCTGGAGGTTGGCGATGTGGTCCGACTGGCCGGTCAGCGGGTCGCCATTGCCGAAGAAGTCGCGCGCCGGCTGGACGCTGCCGGTCGCGAAGACGATGGTGTCGTCCGCGCCGACTTTGATCTTCGACTTGGTGTAGGTGTAGTTGGCCGACAGCATGATCCGCCGCGCCGACAGCCAGCCATCGCTGAACATCGGGTCGAGCGGCAGATATTTGAACAGCTCGACCTCGGCGCCATAGAGCTGGGCTTCGGGCGCGTTGGCGAAGCTGGTCTGGAGCAGGCTGCTTGACCGGAAGGCGAAGGCTTCGATGGGCTTGTCGATCTTCTTGTAGAAGCCGGCGAGCGAGAAGCGCTGCTCCTGCCCGAAATACCATTCGTAGCGCGCCTCGGCGTTGGTCAGCTTGCTGTCGACGAGGAAGGGGTTGCCGAAGAACTGGCGGTCGGATTCATTGTCCTGATAGATCTGGAACGCCAGCTCGCGGAACTGCGGCCGCGCCAGCGTCTTCGAGGCGTTCAGGCGAAGCTGCATATTGTCGGCGAAGTTCCAGGTCAGCGTCGCCGCCGGCAGCCAGTAATCGTTTTTCAGCGTCGTCGGCGCAACGCCGGTGGCGCCGGAATTGAACAGGTCGATCGGCGTCACGAACTGTTTGGCGTCCTCGTAGCGGACACCCAGCGTCGCGCTGAGGCCGGGCACCAGCTCGGCCACCGCCTGGGCATAGCCGGCATGGACGGTGAGGCCCGCGTCATAGGCGGCGGCGCCGGCCTGGCCCGAGGTTTCGACCAGCAGGATGTCGTAATTATAGATGTTGTAGTCCGACAGCAGATAGTCGGGGCGAAGCTGGGACAGGCCCGAGGGAACCTCGCCGGCCGGCAGGAAGCGGAATTCGCGGCGGACGGCGTTGCGGTCGGTCTTGCTGTAGGCATAGCCCGCCGACAGCGTGATCGCGCGTTCGGTCGGCAGCTTGTAGCTGAGGTCGGCGCCGCCGGCATAGACATTCTCGTTGAGGTCGCTGAACGCGATGCGGGCATTCTGGTTGACCGAGCGCAGGTCGTTGACGAAATCGCCGGCGGCCGCGTTGTAGGCATAGCTGAAGCTGCGCTCATACGGGGATTCGCGCTGCGAGTTGGCATAGGTGCCGCGCAGGTCCAGGCCCACGGGTCCGAACCGGAATTCGCCGACCGCCTGGGTGTCGATCAGCTGGCGCTCGAACCAGTAGGTGTTCTGGGTGATGACCTCGGTGTCGGCATCGCCGCTGAGGCCGTCGAAGCCGCGCGACAGGCGCGCCTGCTTGATCGTGTCGCGGATATAGAGGTTGGTCCAGCGCAGCTTGTGCTCGCCGAACTCGGCGCCGAGGCCGAGCAGGCCGTTGACGACGATATGATTGTCCGTGACCACCGAGCGGAAATCGACGTCGGGCAGCAGCGCCTCGCCGACGAAGCCGCCGGACAGCTGCTGCCGCGAGTCGCGGGTGCGCCAGCTGTTGCTGTAGCCGCCGCTGGCGATCACGCCGAGGCGGACGTCGCCGGCGTCGAAGGCCGTGCCGATGCTGAAGTCCGTGGAGAAGTTGGCGGGGATGTTGCCGTTCTTCTGGACCACCGTGTTCGGCGAATTGACCAGGCTGGCGGCGATGTCCTGAATGTCGCGCTTCGAGAAATTGGCGCCCTGGGTGATGAGGTGGCCGCTGTTCATGGCGTTGCGCAGCGGACGCGGAATGTCGCGGGTGCCGTTGTCGAACCCGGTCCAGTCCATGCTGCTGCCATAATAGGTGTAGCCGACTTCGCCGGTGGTTTCGGTATCGCCGCTGCCGTTGATGCCGAAGTTGAAGAAGGTCCCGGTCGGGATCGCGGCGGTGGTCAGGTTGATGACGCCGCC
>CAZACH010000305.1:0-2422 GCA_964483275.1 uncultured Sphingomonadaceae bacterium
TGCGGCATCATCGTGAACGTCACCCCGCTGGAGCCGGGCTGGGAAGGCCATGTCACGCTGGAATTCTCCAACACCACGCCGCTGCCCGCCAAGGTCTATGCCAATGAGGGCGCGTGCCAGTTCCTGTTCCTGAAGGGCAATGAGCCGTGCGAGGTCAGCTATGCCGACCGCGCCGGCAAATATATGGGGCAGCAGGGCGTCACCCTGCCCAAGCTGTAGTCGGATCGCCATTCAGCCCATGGCGGCCTGCAAATGGCGGTCCCGCGCGCTTCCGGTGCTCACGTACCTGAAGTACGCTGCGCTCCGGGTCACGCAGGACCACCATTTTCGGCTCGCCCTGAACTGAATGGCGATCCGACCCTGCCGAGTGCCCCAGCACCGGCGCGCTTTCGTTCCGCGCAAGCCGACGCTAGACAGGCCGGCCATGGACCAGATCATCATTCGCGGCGGGCGCCGCCTTCAGGGCGCCATTCCGATTTCAGGTGCGAAAAACGCGGCATTGACGCTGATGCCGTGCGCGCTGCTGACCGAGGAGCCGCTGACGCTCCGCAACCTGCCGCGCCTCGCCGATGTCGATACCTTCGGCCACCTGCTCAACCAGCATGGCGTCTCGACGATGGTGGAAGGCGCGCGGCCGGCCGATTTCGGCCGGGTGATGACGCTGAAGGCCGCCCGCATCACCTCGACGGTCGCGCCCTATGACATCGTGCGCAAGATGCGCGCCTCGATCCTGGTGCTGGGGCCGCTGGTCGCGCGCGCCGGCGAGGCGACGGTGTCGCTGCCCGGCGGCTGCGCCATCGGCAACCGCCCGATCGACCTGCACCTGCACGTGCTCGAGGCGCTGGGGGCGGAGATCGAGCTGGCCGCCGGCTATGTGAAGGCGACCGCCCCGGACGGCGGCCTCAAGGGTGCCGAGATTATTTTCCCGACCGTCTCGGTCGGCGCGACCGAAAATGCGCTGATGGCGGCCTCGCTGGCGCGCGGCGTGACCGTGCTGGAAAATGCCGCGCGCGAGCCGGAGATCGCCGACCTGTGCAACTGCCTGGTCGCGATGGGCGCCGAGATCGAGGGCATCGGCTCCGACCGGCTGGTCGTCCACGGCAAGGACCGGCTGTTCGGCGCGACCTATGCCGTGATGCCCGACCGGATCGAGGCGGGCAGCTATGCCTGCGCCGCGATGATCACCGGCGGCGAGCTGGAGCTGGTCGGCATCCGCGCCGAAAGCATGGCCTCGGTGCTCGACGGGCTGGTCCGTGCCGGCGCCACCGTCACGCCGACCAGCCAGGGCATCACGGTGGCGCGGGCGAACGGCCTGCACCCGATCACGCTGGCGACGGCGCCCTTCCCCGGCTTTCCCACCGACATGCAGGCGCAGTTCATGGCGATGCTGAGCCTTGCCGACGGCGCCTCGGTCTTGACCGAGACGATCTTCGAAAATCGCTATATGCATGTCCCCGAACTGGCGCGGATGGGCGCCGAGATCAGCGTGCGCGGCCGCGCGGCGGTGGTGCAGGGCGTGCCGAAGCTGATCGGCGCGCCGGTGATGGCGACCGACCTGCGCGCCTCGATGGGGCTGGTGCTGGCGGGTCTGGCGGCGGAAGGAGAGACGGTGATTAACCGCGTCTATCACCTCGATCGCGGCTATGAGCGGCTGGAGGAGAAATTGTCGGCCGTCGGCGCCGACATCGAACGCCGGTCGGACGGCTGACCATGCGGCTCTGGGCGCAGGACGCGGAAGATGCGGCGATCGTCTCCACCCTGCTTCAGGATGCCTGCGTCAAGCCGGCCGAGGTCCATTACGACGCCAGGGCGCGCCGCGTCGTCATCCTCGCCCATCGTTTCTGCTGGGAATGCGAGACGCCGCAGCGCGTCCATGCCGCGCTGCGGGTCGAGAATGTCCAGAAGGCGCGCCGGCGCGGTTGGCCTGAATCGGCCGGCCCGGCGTTGGAGCTGCTGGGACTGGTGGTGGAAAGCCACGGCATCACGCTCGCTTTCGCCGGCGGCGCCGAGATCGCGCTGGAGGTCGAGGTGCTGGACCTGATCCTCGAGGATCTCGACCAGCCGGCCGCCGCGCCCTCCGTTCCGCATCACGAGGCCTGACGCGGCGGTTTCGCCCGCGCCCGAAATCATCTAGGCGGCTCGGCACACCGGCGTCGTCACGCCTGCAACCAGAGGAGTATTCCAATGTCCGATGCCGAAAACACCCTGATTCTGACCGTCGACGGCGGCGACGTCACCATTCGCCTGCGTCCCGACCTCGCTCCGGGCCACGTCGCCCGCATCAAGGAACTGGCGCGCGAGGGCTTTTACGATGGCGTCGTCTTCCACCGCGTCATCCCCGGCTTCATGGCGCAGGGCGGCGATCCCACCGGCACCGGCATGGGCGGTTCGGAAAAGCCCGACCTCAAGGCCGAGTTCAACA
>CAZACH010000306.1:0-2421 GCA_964483275.1 uncultured Sphingomonadaceae bacterium
CCGGTCTGGCGGTCGCCGATGATCAGCTCGCGCTGGCCGCGGCCGACGGGCACCAGCGCGTCGAGCGCCTTGAGGCCGGTCTGCATCGGCTCGTTGACCGACTTCCTCGGGATGATGCCGGGGGCCTTGACCTCGACGCGGCGACGCTCGGTCGCCTCGATCGGGCCTTTGCCGTCGATCGGGTTGCCGAGGCCGTCGACGACGCGGCCGAGCAGGCCCTTGCCGACCGGCACGTCGACGATGGTGCCGGTGCGCTTGACGGTGTCGCCTTCGCGGATCGCCGCGTCGGAGCCGAAGATGACGACGCCGACATTGTCGGATTCGAGGTTCAGCGCCATGCCCTGGATGCCGCCGCCGAACTCCACCATCTCGCCGGCCTGGACATTGTCGAGGCCGTGGATGCGGGCGATGCCGTCGCCGACGGAGAGGACCTGGCCGACTTCGCTGACTTCGGCGTCGGTGCCGAAATTGGCGATCTGGTCGCGGATGACTTTCGAGATTTCTGCGGCGCGGATGTCCATATTCACCCCTTCATCGCGTATGCGAGGCTGTTCAATTTGGTGGCGATCGAGCTGTCGATCATGCGGCTGCCGACCTTGACGACGAGTCCGCCGAGAATCGCCGGATCGACCTTGAGGTCGACGGCGACGTCCCGGCCCAGGCCGGCCTTGAGCTTGTCCTTGAGCGCGGCGACCTGGCTGTCGCTGAGCGCGACGGCGGATGTCACTTCCGCCGTGGTTTCACCGCGATGGTGGGCCGCCAGCGCTTCGAAGGCGCTGATGATCGCGGGCAGGGCGGCAAGACGGCGGTTGGCCGCGAGCACGCCCAGGAAGTTGCGGCTGGTGGCGTCGAGGCCGAGCGAATCGGCAACGGCGAGGACGCCGGCCTTCGCGGCGTCGCGGCCCATGCTGGGGCTGGTGGTCAGCGCCCTGAAGTCCGCCGAATCGGCAAGCGCGGCGCGGACCTTGCCGAGGCTTGCGGATACCGCCTCGATCGCCTTGTCGTCGCGCGCGAGATCGAACAGCGCGGTCGCGTAGCGCCCCGCCAGTCCTGTCGCAATTCCGCCGGATGCGTTCACCAGCCCGATTCTCCGTCAGAGAGGATGTCTTGCCATGCGAAAAGGGGGCGGATTGCCGCCCCCGCACGGGTCGCGGGCCTGCTAGCAGGGGAAGTGCCGCGATGCAAGGCGAAGGCGCGCCGACATTGCCAGCAAGGCGCGGGATGCGGCTTTCCGTCATATCCGCGACAATGGTGCCATGAGGACAAGTGATTCGCACCTGAGCGATGCCGCCGCCTGGGCCGCCTTCGAGGCCCGCGACCGCGCCGCCGACGGCCATGTCGTCATCGGCGTGCTGACGACCGGCATCTATTGCCGCCCCTCCTGCCCGGCGCGGCGGCCGAAGCGCGAGAATGTCCGCCTGTTCGGCACCACCGAGGCGGCGCGGGCGGCGGGCCTGCGCCCCTGCCTGCGCTGCCGGCCGGACGCGGTCGCGCCCGACGCCGATGCCGTGGCGCGGGCCATCGCCCTGATCGACGCCAGCGAGACGCTGCCGACGCTGGCGGCGCTGGCCGGGGCGGCCGGCCTCAGCCCGCATCATTTCCACCGCCTGTTCAAGCGGGCGACCGGCGTCACCCCCGCCGCCTTCGCGCGCAGCCGCCGCGCCCGCCGGGCGGAGCATGCGCTTGGCGCGGCGGGCACGGTGACGGAGGCGATCTTCGAGGCGGGCTATGACAGCGCCAGCCGCTTCTATGCCGATTCCGGGGATCGGCTGGGCATGACGCCCTCGGTCTGGCGAGACGGCGGGCGCGGAGCGCGGATCAGCTGGGCGGTGGCGCCGACCAGCCTCGGCCCCCTGCTGGTGGCGGCGACCGCGCGCGGCCTCTGCCGGGTGGGCTTCGACGAGGATGCGGGGACGCTGCGCCACCTGTTCCCGAACGCCGAATTGACGCCGGGCAATGCGGACTTCGCCGCCCTCGTCGCGCGGGTGGTGGCACAGGTGGAGACGCCCGGCCCCGATCCGCGCCTGCCGCTCGACGTGCGCGGCACCGCCTTCCAGGAGGCGGTGTGGCGGGAGCTGCGCGCGATTCCGCCCGGCGAGACGCGCAGCTATGCGGCGCTGGCGGCCGCGGCGGGTAATCCCAACGCCGTGCGCGCGGTCGGCTCGGCCTGCGGGGCGAATCCGGTGGCGGTGGTCATCCCCTGCCACCGCGTGCGCCGCAGCGACGGCAGCCTCGGCGGCTATGCCTATGGCCCGGAGCGCAAGCGCGTGCTGCTGGCGCGGGAGGGCGTGGCGGATTGAGGGGGATGGGGGCCTCTCTCTCCACACACAATCATCCCCACTCCCATTTCCGTTCGTCCTGAGCCTGTCGAAGGACGACAGCGCTAACCTTGCCACCCGTTCGGCACAGTGGGGTTGGAGG
>CAZACH010000307.1:0-2420 GCA_964483275.1 uncultured Sphingomonadaceae bacterium
CGGCTCGCCCGGCACCCCGGCCTGACGCGGGAGGCCGCAAGCCATATCCGGCTCTTCGTTTCCGGGTCCGCGCCGCTTCTCGCCGAAACCCATGACAGCTTCAGGAAGCGGACCGGGCACGCGATCCTCGAACGCTACGGCATGACCGAGACCAACATGAACACCTCCAACCCCTATGACGGGGAGCGGCGGCCCGGCACGGTCGGCATGGCCCTGCCGGGCGTCGAGGTGCGGATCGCCGATCCCGAAAGCGGGCGCGTCCTGACCGACGGCGTCGGCGTCATCGAGATTCGGGGGGCGAACGTCTTCAAGGGCTATTGGCGCATGCCCGAAAAGACGGCGGCCGAGTTCCGCGCGGACGGTTTCTTCATCTCCGGCGATCTCGGGCGGTTCGACGAAGACGGCTATCTCCACATCGTCGGACGCGCGAAAGACCTCATCATCTCCGGCGGCCTCAACGTCTATCCGGCCGAGGTCGAGGCGGCGATCGAGGCGCTGCCCGGCGTCGCGGAATGCGCCGCCATCGGTATTCCGCACCCCGATTTCGGGGAAGGCGTGGTTGCCGTGGTGGTGGCGAAGCCCGGCGCCCGGCTGGAGGAGGCGCAGGTGATCGGCGGGCTTGCCAACACGCTCGCCCGCTTCAAGCAACCCAAGCGGCTGATCGTCCTCGACGAACTGCCGCGCAATGCGATGGGCAAGGTCCGCAAGGAGGCGCTGCGCCAGCAATTCGCCGATTGCCTCGCTTGACGGGGTTGAGGCTTGGCAGGTCGGATCAATCGGCGCATCGATATGCGAATGGCTGACGACGCCCCCGATTCCCCCGCCGAGCGGCCGCCTTCGCCGCTCAAAATCCCGATCTTCCGGGCGATGTGGATCGCCAGCCTGATTTCCAACTTCGGCGGGTTGATCCAGTCCGTCGGCGCATCGTGGATGATGACCTCATTGTCCAGTTCGCCGACGATGGTCGCGCTCGTCCAGTCCTCGACCGCGCTGCCGATCATGTTCCTGTCGCTGGCGGCCGGCGCGGTCGCCGACAATTGGGACCGGCGGCTGGTCATGCTGTGCGCCCAATGCTTCCTGTTCATCATTTCGGTGGCCCTGGCGCTGGTGGCCTGGGGCGGCCTGCTGACGCCCTGGCTGCTGCTGTCCTTCACCTTCCTGATCGGCTGCGGCACGGCGCTCAACGGCCCGGCCTGGCAATCCTCGGTGGGGGAAATGGTGCCGCGCCGCGTCCTGCCCGCCGCCGTCGCGATGAACAGCATGGGCTTCAACATCGCGCGCAGCGTCGGCCCGGCCATCGGCGGCGCGATCGTCGCGGCGGCGGGGGCGGCGGCGGCCTTCGTCGCCAACGCCTTCTCCTATCTGGGCCTGATCTTCGTGCTCAGCCGCTGGCGGCCGCCCCGCGAGCCGCGCCTGCTGCCGCGCGAATTGCTGGGGGACGCCATGGCGGCGGGCATCCGCTATGTCGCGATGTCGCCCAATCTGCGCACGGTGATGCTGCGTGCTGGCCTGTTCGGCCTTGCCGCAAGCGCGGTGCCGGCGCTGATGCCGGTGATCGCACGCGATGTCATCGGCGGCGGCCCGTTGGTTTTCGGTGTCCTGCTCGGTGCCTTCGGCCTTGGCGCGGTCGGCGGAGCCTTGGCGAGCAGCCGCCTGCGCCGTCGCCTGTCGGTGGAATCGGTGGCGCGCTTCGCCACGCTGGCGGTGGCGATCGGCGCGGTCGGGGCGGGGGCCAGCGGCTTCCTGCCGCTGACGCTGTTCGCCTTGCTGATCGCGGGTGCCGGCTGGGTGCTGGCGCTGTCGACCTTCAACGTGGTGGTGCAGTTATCGACGCCGCGCTGGGTCGTGGCGCGGGCGCTCGCCCTCTACCAGATGTCGGCCTTCGCCGGCATCGCCATGGGAAGCTGGATGTTCGGCGCGCTCGCCGAGGCGCATGGCGTGGCGGAGTCCCTGTTCCTTGCCGGCGCCATGCAGGTCGGCGTCATCCTGGTGGGGTTGAAGTCGCCGCTCGCCGAGGTCGACGACCTCAATCTCGATCCCTTGCGCCGCTGGCAGGAGCCGGAGACGGCGGTGCGGGTCGAGCCACGCAGCGGGCCGATCGTCATCACCATCATCTATCGGATCGCGCCCGAGAATATCGTCGAGTTCCTCAACGTCATGGACGAGCGGCAGCGGATCAGGCGGCGCGACGGCGCGCGCCACTGGACCCTGCTGCGCGATCTCGGCGATCCGGAACTGTGGATGGAGCGCTACCATGTGCCGACATGGCTGGACTATGTGCGCCACAACCAGCGCCGGACCTATTCCGACGCCGCGAACAGCGAGCGGATATTGGCGCTGCATAAAGGGCCGGAGGCGCCCGAGATTCGCCGCATGATCGAACGGCGGACCGGCTCCCTGCCTATCCTGCGCGAGCCGGG
>CAZACH010000308.1:0-2418 GCA_964483275.1 uncultured Sphingomonadaceae bacterium
CTTCCGCCCCCCGCATAGCGTCGGCTCCGCGGAGGAACCAAGGCCGGGGGGGCCGGGAGGGGAGGGGGCTCGGGAGCCACCTTCCGCCGATCTTATCGACAAACTGCCCCAAATCGGCTGTATTTGTCGCGGTAGAAGTTCGCCCCCTTGCGCCATCACAACAGCGTTCCCGCGCTAGTTTCAGCGTCCTTCGAGATGGTTTCGGCGGCGTCCTTTTTCGCGGACCGCTTCCGCCGCCCTGAATTTCCTCGCTTGTTCATATGGTTAGCGATGGTTTGCAGCGATGCGACCCAGCGCCGCCACGCGGTCTGCCGAACCACCCCGACTTGGATAGCGACCTGCCGCCAGCGCCACCCTTCCGCCCGGCGCCACACGATGGTCGCGTCGTCGGGGTGCAGGAAGCGCAGCCAGTCGATGCATTCCTCCATCCGCTGGATCTCGGCGGCGCTCGGCACCACGCGAAGGCGGGTCTCGTGATAGCCGTAAGCATGCCGTGCTTCGTGAACGTACTCCGGCCAGGACTGCCCGTAGCCCCGCGGCCCGGAGCCGCGCGGGTCAGGCAGGCGGCGCAGCGTCAGCGCCGCCTCCTCCATGCGGTCCTCGATCATCCGTGCTGTGAATTCCATGGCGCTCCCTCGCTCAGTAGATTTGCAGTTGCTGCAGCCGCTCCGGGGTTACGAGCCCGGCTGCGAGCAGCGCGTCACGCTGCCGGTTGTTGATCGCGCTCGGGGGGACGTGCCGTCCCGAATTGACCCAATCCGCGAGCAACCGAAGCATCGCTTCCGGATTGGGCGCGGCCGTGCGGATTTCAGCATTGCTGTTCTCAGCAATTTTCGGCGGTGCCGCTCGGCGAGGCGTCGAAGTTTGAACGGGACCTTTCCGCCCTTCGCATTGCGGCTTTTGCGGCTCGCTGTCCGCGCGCGTCTGTTCTTTTTTTCTGTTACTTACAGGATACACTCCACTCAGGTGGAGTTTGCTCCCCTGAAAAGTGGAGTTTGCTTCGCTAAAAGTGGAGTTTGCTCCGACTCCATTTTTTGGAGTTTGCTCTTGTGGCGGGGCGAGATCGAAGCCCAAGATGTAGTAGGTGCGCTGCACCGCCGACCCCGGCACCGTCCGCCGAATTCTCATGATGAACCCCGCGGCTTCGAGGCTGTTGAGCGCGTTGTTCAGCCCGCCATTCGAAAGCCCGGTCGCCTCCCTCAATCGCTCTTGGGAAGGGAAGC
This sequence comes from uncultured Sphingomonadaceae bacterium, assembly GCA_964483275.1. GTDB lineage: Bacteria > Pseudomonadota > Alphaproteobacteria > Sphingomonadales > Sphingomonadaceae > JBBCJR01. Next base: position 1,224 of record CAZACH010000308.1, read on the forward strand.
ACGCTGTCTCGGCCTCGCGCTTCGAGTTGTGCGCATCGCAGAGGTGGAACAGGACGCGGAACTCCGAGCCGCTCAACGAGGCGGCGGGGATTTCCGCAAGCCAGGACGACGCTTTGTGACTCATTTACACCCCCTTGAATTGCCGGGGTGACGTGTCGCGTGAGAGGGCGAGCGGCGCGGAGGCGCGGAGAGGCGCGGGGCTTGGCCGTGCCGCGCCTCCCGCGAAGTCGAAAAAACGGGCATGGGCCACAGAGCGCCGCAGCGGCTGTGCCAGCGCCCGGCTTGCGGCGGCGATGCCTTGCCCCGACGAGAACGCGCCAGGACGCCCATGCGCGGGCCGCTGGGGCGCTGGGGCGCTGGGCTGGGCCCCGCCGTCATGGTCGTTCCTCACGCGCGCTGCGCGCCATCGCCTCGCCGAGCAATTGCTCGCGGTACTCGCGCATGGTGATGGTCCCGATCCAGCCCCCGTGTGTCTTGCCGCCCTTGCCGCGCCGCCGCCGGGGAAGCCCCGCGTTGGCAACCGCCTGGCTGACGCAGGAATGGCTGGCCAGCCCGAAATGCGCCGCGATGTCCTTGGCCGCGACGCCCGCCATCCAGAGCTCGCGCAGCTCGTCGGCCCGCACGAGGCGCTTTCGAACGTGCGCGCGGCTGGGGAGCCCCATGCGACGGGCGCGGTCGCCGACCGCCTGCGGGGTCACGCCCAGCGCGTCCGCGATCTGCCGGATCGGGATCGAGTGGCAGTTCCACAGGCGGGTGAATGTCTCGCGGTCGACCACCCTCCGAGTGGCCGGCCAGACCAGCCCCTCAGCCTCGAGGCGGAACGCCACCGCCGCCTGCGTCACGCCCAGCCGACGCGCGGCCTCAGCCTGGCTGATCCCCTCGCCCATCAGCGCCCGGAGCTGCTCGGTCGTGAACTTCCGCCGTGCTCGGTGTGCTGCAATGAACGCCTCGCTCATGGTGACCTCACGCTGCGCGCGCGCTCGGGCAGCGCCGCGCGGGCGTCCAGCGCGTCGTCCGTCGACCGGACCTCTTCCCAGCCGAACCCCTTCCGCTTGGTCGGCCAGACCAGCCCTTCGGCCTTGAGGCGGCGCCACACCGCAGGCTGCTTTACGCCCAGCCGACGCGCGGCCTCAGCTTGGGTGATTCCCTCCCCCATCAGCGCCCGGAGCTGCGCGGTCGTAAACTTCCGCCGCGC
>CAZACH010000309.1:0-2387 GCA_964483275.1 uncultured Sphingomonadaceae bacterium
GCATCTGAACAAGTCCGCCGCCGAACCCATTGATGCGCCGGAGGGCACGATCTGGACCTGCCCGATGCACCCGGAGATCCGGCAGGATCATCCCGGCGCCTGCCCGATCTGCGGCATGGGGCTGGAGCCGGAAATGGTCAGCGCCGATACCGGGCCGAGCGCCGAACTGACCGACATGACGCGGCGCTTCTGGATCGCGCTGGTACTGGCGCTTCCCGTCTTCATTCTCGAGATGGGCAGCCACATCTTCCCGGCGCTGCATCATCTCGTGCCGATGAAGGTCTCGATCTGGATTCAGTTCGTGCTGGCGACGCCGGTCGTGCTGTGGGCCGGCTGGCCTTTCTTCGAGCGTGGATGGGCCTCGCTCAAGACGCGCAATCTCAACATGTTCACGCTGATCGCCATGGGGACCGGCGTTGCATGGGCCTATAGCATCGTCGCGACGCTGGCGCCCGGCATCTTCCCGGCCGCCTTCCGCGCCGCCGACGGGTCGGTCGCGGTCTATTTCGAGGCGGCGGCGGTGATCACCGTGCTGGTGCTGCTGGGGCAGGTCCTGGAACTGCGCGCGCGCGAGCGGACATCCGGCGCGATCAGGGCATTGCTCAACCTGGCGCCGAAAACCGCGCGACGCATTGCCGATGACGGCAGCGAGGAGGAAATTCCCCTCGACGAGGTCATGATGGGCGATCGGCTGCGTGTGCGGCCGGGGGAGAAGGTGCCGGTCGATGCCGTGGTCGAGGAGGGGCGTTCCGCGATTGATGAATCGATGGTGACGGGCGAATCCATGCCGGTCACCAAGACCGTCGCCGACGCGGTGATCGGCGGCACGATGAACCAGAGCGGCGCGCTGGTGATCCGCGCCGACAAGGTCGGGCGCGACACCATGTTGGCGCGTATCGTCCAGATGGTCGCCGAAGCGCAGCGGTCGCGGGCGCCGATCCAGCGCATGGTCGATCAGGTCGCCGGCTGGTTCGTGCCGGCGGTGCTGGCCGTGGCGATTGTCGCGTTCGTCGCCTGGGGCATCTGGGGCCCCGAGCCGCGCCTGGCGCACGGCCTGGTCGCGGCGGTGGCGGTGCTGATCATCGCCTGCCCCTGTGCGCTGGGTCTGGCGACGCCGATGTCGATCATGGTCGGCGTCGGCCGCGGGGCCGGACTCGGCGTGCTGATCAGGAATGCCGAGGCGCTGGAGCAGATGGAGAAGGTCGACACGCTGGTCGTCGACAAGACCGGCACGCTGACCGAGGGCAAGCCCGCCGTCACCCGGATCGTCGCGGCGGAGGGTTTCGAGGAGGCGGCGTTGCTGCGGATCGCTGCCGGCGTGGAGCGCGCGTCGGAGCATCCGCTGGCGCTGGCGATCGTCGATGCGGCGGTCGCCCGGAATATCGGGATTCCGGCCGTAAGCGACTTCGACTCGCCGACCGGCAAGGGGGCATCGGGGGTGGTCGAGGGCCAGCGCATCATGCTGGGCAATGCCCGCTTCCTGGGTGAAGCCGGCATTGACACGACCGCGCTTGCCGGGCCGGCGGATCGGCTCCGCGCGGACGGCGCGACGGCGATTTTCATGGGGGTCGATAACAAGGCCGCCGGGATTTTCGCCATCGCCGATCCCATCAAGCAGACGACGCCGGAAGCGCTCACCGCCTTGCGCGCCGATGGCATCAAGGTGGTGATGCTGACCGGCGACAATCGCACGACGGCCGAAGCGGTCGCGCGCCAGCTCGGCATTGATACCGTCGAGGCCGATGTGCTGCCCGACCAGAAAGCCGCCGTCGTGGCGCGACTGAAGCAGGAGGGGCGGATCGTCGCCATGGCCGGCGACGGCGTCAATGATGCGCCGGCCCTCGCGGCGGCGGACGTCGGCATCGCCATGGGGCATGGCACCGATGTCGCGATGGAAAGCGCCGGCGTGACGCTGCTCCGGGGCGATCTCAACGGCATCGTCCGCGCCCGCCAGCTCAGCGAGGCGACGATGTCCAACATCCGGCAGAACCTGTTCTTCGCCTTTGTGTACAACGCCGCCGGCGTGCCGATCGCGGCGGGGCTGCTCTATCCGGTCTTCGGCATCCTGCTGTCCCCGATGATCGCGGCGGCGGCGATGGCGCTGTCGTCGGTGAGTGTCGTGGCCAATGCGCTGCGCCTCAACCGGGTGCGGTTGTGAACATCGGTGCGGCCTCGAAGGCGAGCGGCGTCTCGCAGCGCATGATCCGCCATTATGAGAAGATCGGCCTGATCCCGCCGCCGCTCCGCCGGGACAGCGGCTATCGCGACTATGCCGACGCCGATGTCCACCGCCTGCGGTTCATCGCCAACGCGCGCGATCTGGGCTTCCCGATCGAGGATATCCGCGATCTGCTCGGGCTGTGGAGCAACAGCCAGCGCGCCAGTGC
>CAZACH010000310.1:0-2382 GCA_964483275.1 uncultured Sphingomonadaceae bacterium
CCCAGCGAATAGCTCTGGATCAGCGCCTGCGACCGCCCCGCCACCGCCGCGATGCCGGCGGTGTAGAGCAGCGGGATGAAATGGTCGGGCGTCGGCACCGCCCGCGCATAATCGGGATGCTCGGTCAGCTTGAGGATGGCCGATGGATCGTCGGCCATCTGCGCCATCGCCGCTTCGTCGAAGCGCCGCGCCCAGTCGGCGCCGGCGGTCGGCCGCTTCCACTCGACCAGCCGCAGATTATGGACGACATTGCCCGACGACAGCAGCAGCACCCCGCTGTCCCGCAAGGCGGCGAGGCGCACGCCGAGCTTCAGATGATAATCCAGCGGCCGCAGGGCGTTGATCGAAAGCTGGACGACCGGGATGTCGGCCTGCGGATAAAGATGCGTCAGGACGCTCCACGTCCCGTGATCGAGGCCCCACTGGTCGCGATCCAGCCCGACCCATTCGGGCTTCACCGCCTCGACCACTTCCCGCGCGACCTCCGGCGATCCGGCCGCCGGGTAATCGAAATCGAACAATGGCTGCGGAAAACCGTAAAAGTCGTGGATGGTGCGCGGCCGCGCCATCGCGGTCACCGCCGTCGCGCCGAAAAACCAGTGCGCCGACACGACGACGATGGCGCGCGGACGGGGCAGCGCCTTGCCGAGCGCACGCCATGTTCGCGTGAACGCATTGAGTTCAAGCGCATTCATCGGGCTGCCATGGCCGATGAAAAGCGCCGGCATCGGCGGCGGCCGATCATCCATGACGCTGGCGCTCCATGGCGCGGGTCGCGGGGCGGGATGCGGTGGGGAACCCTGTCATGCCATCAATATAGCCATTCCCGCCGCGCGGGGGGAGGCCCGATCCGGCCTGCTGGCGAGGACGGGCGTTATCGGCCGGCTGCGCCGCCGGCGCCTTGCCGTGCCCGCTCCGCGGCCGGCGGGTGCAGGGCGTTGAGCGCGTGGTGGATCATCCGCGCCGTATAGTCCGCCGTCTCGGCGGTCCCCAGATGCGGGTTGGAAAGGGTGCGATGGCCAAGCCCGAACAGGCATGCGAGCAGCAGTTCCTCGGCGGCGTCGAGTTCGGTGGCCGTAAGCTGCGGGTTCACCGCGCAGGCGAGGTCGCGGAACAAGGCCCGGTAATGGACGCACTTCGCCGCGATCGTGTCCGCCACCTCGCCATTGCGATAAGCCTCGGCCAATATCTCGAAGGAAAGCGCCTTTTCATCGTCGGACAGGGCGCGAAGCGTCAGCTGGTTCAACGCCATGTCGATGCTGACCGTGCCGTCCTTCACCTGCGCGCTGAGCAGCATCAGATAATCCAGGCGGCCGTGCGCGTCCTCCTCCACGATCGCCTGGATGATGTCCGCCTTGCCCTTGAACGAGCGATAGATGGCGCCGACGCTGATATGCGCTTCCTCGGCAAGCTCCGCCATCGACGTCTGGTGAAAACCGCGCGTCGCGAACAGGTGGCGCGCAACGTTGATGACGTGACTCTTCGCCTTTTTGCCGTCGTTCTGAACTGCCGCTTTCATCCTCTTTCCCGATATTTCCGGTTGACTGATCCCTGCCACATCCCCTACCCGATGGCAAGCGGAATGAACGTTCATTCCAGTTTTTGCAACGATGGATGAGGCTTATGCAACGGCGGATCCTGGCAGGATTGGTATCAATCCTTTGGCTTGCGGGCTGTGCCCAGGAAGAACCGCCTGCGCCCCCTCCGGCGACGGTCGGCGTCGTCACGCTCAAGAGCCAACCCGTCACCCTGACCGCCGAGCTGCCCGGCCGCATAAGCGCGCTGGAGACATCCGAGGTGCGGCCGCAGATCAGCGGCGTCATCCGCCGTCGCCTGTTCACCGAGGGCGCGATGGTGCGCGCCGGTCAGGTCCTCTACGAGATCGAGGACGCGCCCTATCGCGCGGCGCTCGGCGCGGCGCAGGGCAACCTCGCGCGCGCCGAGGCCTCGATCAAGGCGACCGGGCTTCAGGCCCAGCGCTATCGCGAGCTGGTCGGGATCAACGCCGTCAGCAAGCAGGAAGCCGACAATGCCGAGGCCGCCGCCCAGCAGGCGCGCGGCGACGTCGCGGCCCAGCGGGCCGCCGTGGAGGCGGCGAAGGTCAATGTCGACTTCACCCGCATCCGCGCGCCGATCTCGGGCCGGATCGGCCGGTCGCGCTTCACGCCGGGCGCGCTCGTCCAGGCCGGGCAGGCCGACCCGCTGGCCGTCATCCAGCGCGGCGACAAGGTCTATGTCGATGTCAGCCAGTCGGCCGCGCAGATCCTCGAGCTCAGGGAAAGCCTGAACGCCGGCGGCGTGAAGCGCGGCGGGCCGGAGGAGGCGCGGGTCGAACTGCTGCTGCCGAACGGCAAAGTCTATCCGCTGGAAGGCCGCCTGCAA
>CAZACH010000311.1:0-2348 GCA_964483275.1 uncultured Sphingomonadaceae bacterium
CGCCATGGTGATGGCGGGCGGCGTGTCGATCACCGCGAGACGGAAACCCTGCTGCTTCAGCGTTTCCAGATCCGACTGGAGGCGGGCGACGGTGGTCTGGGCGAAGGCCGGCATTTCGGCCTCGCGCTCGTTCCACCAGTCCGCGAGCGACCCCTGCGGGTCGATGTCGATGAGGACGACCGGCCCCGCGCCCGAACGCTGGGCCTGGACCGCCAGGTGCCCGGACAGCGTCGTCTTCCCCGAACCGCCCTTTTGCGAGGCAATGGCCAATACGCGCATCGCTTATCCTTGCATTTGTTGTTTGCGATGCCCTGTTTGCGCGTTCGGCTCTAAAAAATTGATTAAGAGGCCATTGTCGCTGTCTGTAAATGGCACGAAGCGGGATGTGCGGTGACAGGCGCGGCGAAAGTCATTAACCATCGCCGCCGGGCCTTGGGGGACGGTTTGTCATGAGGATGGGGCGGTTGCGCGTGGGACGAAACGGCGTGATGGCGGGGGTTGCGGCCGCGATGTTGCTGGCGGGCGCCGCCGGGGCGTCGACCCGCGCCGGCGTCGATAAGTGGCGGGCCGGGGACTATCCGGGCGCGGTCGCCGAATGGCGCGCGCCCGCCGCCGCCGGCGATGCCGATGCGCAATTCAATCTCGCCCAGGCCTATAAGCTCGGGCGCGGCGTGCCGGTCGATCTGGATCAGGCGCGCGAGCTATACCGCAAGTCGGCCGAGCAGGGGCATGAGCCGGCGCAGGTCAATCTCGGCCTCATCCTGTTTCAGCAGGACCAGCGCGAGGCCGCCATTCCCTGGCTGGAAAAGGCCGCCGCCCGGGGCGAGACCCGCGCGCAATATGTTCTGGGCATCGCGCATTTCAACGGCGATGCCGTGCCGCGGGACTGGGTGCGCGCCTATGCGCTGATGACCCGCGCGAACGAAGGGAAGCTGCCGCAGGCGGCGACGGCGCTGGAGCAGATGAACAAGAATATCCCGCTCGCCGATCGTGAGAAGGGTGTCGAGATGGCGGCGGCGATGGCCAATCCGGCACCGGCGGCGCCGGCCGCGGAGACGGTCGCGAAGGTCGCGCCCCGGCCCGCCGCCCCGGCTGCCGTCACTCCCGCCGCCCCGCGCGCCGCCGCGCCGGCATCGGGACCGTCGGCGCAGCAGCGGGAGTGGCGCGTGCAGCTCGGCGCCTTTTCGACGCGGGCCTCCGCCGAAACGGCGTGGGGCCGGCTGAGCGCGCGTCCGGAGTTCGCCAGCCTGCGGCCGATCTATGTCCCGGCCGGCGCGGTGGTGCGGCTTCAGGCCGGGCCGCTCGCCGACCGCGCGGCCGCCAGCCGCTATTGCGACCTTGCCTCCCGCGCGGGCGTCGCCTGCTTTCCGGTCGCGGTTCCTTAACCACCGCGCTTAATCCTTCTTTCGGCGACGCCCGCTAATCTGCGCTCCAATAAAAGCTGGAGTCGCAAGAGCATGGCAATCGACGGCGCGAGGGCCGCGAGGCGTTCAACAGGCCATTCCTATCGACGGCGGCGGATGTGCGTCCTCGCCGCGCGGACGCCCGTCCCCGGCGCGTTGCGTGACCTATCGGCGCGCGGTGCGTTTTTTGAAACCAATGGCCGTCCCGCCATTGGCGAGGCCGTCGCGCTTCACCATCCGGTGGCGGGCGTGATCGACGCGACCGTGGCGGCGCACGATCGCGACGGCGTGCATCTGCGTTTCACCTTCGATGCCGCCTCGGTCGCGTTCAATCTGGCGGTGCTGGCCGCCGACGTGCAGGGCCTGACTTCAGCGGCCTGAAGCCGCCGCTATCAATCCGTCACCCATTCCCGTCGCGACCAGCCTTGCGCATAGAGCAGGGCGGTCAGGTCGCAGGCATCGACCCGCGCGGCGGCGGCGGCGCGCGTCTTGGGCTTGGCGTGATAGGCGACGCCAAGGCCGGCCGCCTGGATCATCGGGATGTCGTTGGCGCCGTCGCCCACGGCAAGCGTCTCGCCGGCATCGAGGTTCAGCGCCGTGCGCTCCGCGATCAGCGTCTCCACCTTCGCCGCCGCCCCGACGATCGAGCGCGCCACGGTCCCAGTGAGCTGGCCCCCCTCGATCTCCAGCCGGTTGGAGATCATGCGGTCGAAGCCGATCTCCGCACCGACGCGATCGGCGAACACCGTGAAGCCGCCGGAGACCAGCACCGCGCGCGCGCCATGCGCCTTCATGGTGCGGACCAGTTCGCGCGCGCCCGGCATGATGCGCACGCGCTCGGCATAGCAGGTGTCGATCACGCCGGCATCCAGCCCCTTGAGCAGCGCGACGCGGGCATCCAGCGCCCCCTCGAAATCCAGTTCGCCGCGCATGGCGCGCTCGGTG
>CAZACH010000312.1:0-2336 GCA_964483275.1 uncultured Sphingomonadaceae bacterium
CCCGCCCGTCGTCGCGCGCCGACCGCCGTTCGTCGGCTGGCCCAATGGGCCGGCATACGCCGCCGGCACGCTCCCGCCCCCTATGCTCAGGCGCACGGGAGCGAGATTGCATGAGCAAGGTGCCGACGACCGTGATCACCGGCTTTCTGGGGGCGGGCAAGACCACGCTGATCCGCCATTTGTTGCAGAATGCGCGCGGGCGGCGGCTGGCGCTGGTCATCAACGAATTCGGCGATGTCGGCGTCGATGGCGAACTGGTGAAGGGCTGCAACGACGAGGCCTGCCCGGAGGAGGATATCGTCGAACTGGCCAATGGCTGCATCTGCTGCACCGTCGCCGACGATTTCCTGCCGACCATGCAGAAGCTGCTCGACCGGCCCAATCCGCCGGAGCATATCATCATCGAAACCTCGGGCCTCGCCCTGCCCAAGCCGCTGGTGAAGGCCTTCCAGTGGCCCGACATCCGCACCCGCGCGACGGTGGACGGGGTGGTCGCGCTGATCGACGCCGATGCGGTGGCGGCGGGGCGCTTCGCCACCGACGAGGCGGCGCTGGCGGCGGCGCGCGCGGCCGACCCGTCGCTGGACCATGACAGCCCGCTGGAGGAGCTGTTCGAGGACCAGCTTGCCTGCGCCGACCTGGTGGTGCTCAACAAGAGCGATCTGGTCGAAGGCGTGACGCTGGCGAGGATCGAGGGCGAGATTGCCGCCGAGACGCGCGACGGCGTCAAGGTCGTGCGGGCGGCGCACGGCGTGGTCGATGCCGCCGTGCTGCTTGGCCTGTTGGCAGGCGCGGAGGATGATCTGGACGCCCGCCCGTCGCATCACGACAGCGAGGCGGATCACGACCATGACGATTTCGACAGCTTCGTCGTGTCGGGTGGTGAGGTCGGCGATGTCGATGCCCTGCTCGCGCGGATGGCGGAACTGATCGGCGCCCACGACATATTGCGGATCAAGGGCATGGTTGCGATCGCAGGCCGCCCGGCGCGGCTGGTGGTGCAGGCGGTCGGCCCGCGCATCCAGCATTATTTCGACCGGCCGTGGGGGGCGGGTGAGCCGCGCGCGACGCGGCTTGTCGTGATCGGCCAGAAGGGGTTCGACCGCGACGCCATCGCGCAGGGACTGGGCGCGGTGATCGGCTGACATGCACCTGCTGTCCGCCACGCCCGGCACCATCACGGACGGCGAGGAAGCGATCGACCTCGACCAGTCGCCGGGTGATATCGTCATCCTGACGGTGGCGGACAGCGAATTGGCCTGCTTCTCCCGCGCGGCGGCGCTGATGCCGGAGGACGGGCCGAGCATCCGCCTCGCCAACCTGCTGCAACTGCGCCACCCCTATTCGGTCGACCTCTATGTCGAGAAGGTGGTGGCACGGGCGCGCTTCGTGTGCGTCGTGCTGCTCGGCGGCAAATCCTATTGGCCCTATGGCGTCGACGAGATCGCCCGCGTCGCGCGGGAACGGGGCATCGCCTTCGCCGCCATCGCCGACGGGCGCGAGCGCGATCCGGCGCTGGAAAGCGCCTCGACGCTGGTGGCGGACGGGCAGGAGCGGCTGCGCGACTATCTGCGGCAGGGCGGTGTCGCCAACGCGCTGTCCTTCCTCAAGACGGCGGCGCGGTTGGTCGGGCGCGACGCGGGCGTGGCGGACGACCCGGTGCCGGTCGCCGATGCCGGCCTCTACCTGCCGGGTCGGGAGCGGCCGGGGCTGGCCGACCTCAAGGCGCGCTGGGTGGCGGGGCGGCCGGTGGCGCTGTTCGTCTTCTACCGCGCGCTGCTGGTGGCGGGGACGCTGGAGGCCGTCGACGCAATGGTCGCGGCGCTGGAGGCGCGCGGCCTCAATGTCGCGCCGGTATATGTGCGGGCGTTGCGCGAGCCGTTCGCGATGGACTGGCTGCGCGGCCTGCTGGGGGAGGTGCAGCCGGACGTCATTCTCAACGCCACCTCCTTCGCCGCCTCCTCGACCGGGGAGCCGCGCACGCCATCCGTGCTGGAGGCGGCGGATTGTCCGGTCCTGCAGGCGGTGTTCGCGAGCGTCGAGGAGATGAGCTGGCGAGACAGCGCGCGCGGCCTTGGTCCCCGCGACCTTGCCATGAACGTCGCCCTGCCGGAGGTGGACGGCCGGCTGTTCACCCGTGCCGTGGCGTTCAAGGCGGCCGAGCGCTTCGACGCGCGCACCGAATGCGGCATCGTCGTTCCGAAGGTGCTGTCCGATCGCGTCGATTTCGTCGCCGACCTTGCCGCCAACTGGGCGCGGCTGCGGCGCACCCCGGCGGCGCAGCGGCGGGTCGCGCTGGTGCTCGCCAACTACCCCAATCGCGACGGGCGGATCGG
>CAZACH010000313.1:0-2335 GCA_964483275.1 uncultured Sphingomonadaceae bacterium
GCCATCCTCCTGCAACGCGTCGAGGATGATCCGATCGGTCGCGTCGAGTGGGGGGCGGGCGCTCAAGCAATTCTCCTTCGTGCAGTCGGCCTGTCGGGTAATATTATTGCGCGCTTCCGTCCGTACCAAGCCGGCGTGATTTCTTGAAGAGATATTAAGAAGATGGCGCGATACAGGGCGTCAGGCTATGTGTGTTGCTTAACCGGGGAGTAGTCGCAAGCCGTGCGCTTTGACGACATGATCAGCACGATTCTGGCGCAAACCGCGCGCGCGGGCGCGGGGGGGAGCAGTGCGTTCATGCAGTTGGTGGACGTGCTCGCCCAGGGGCGCGGCGAGGGCGACAAGGCGCTGCTCGACCATGCTTATGCGACGCTCGAATCGCTGCGGCGCGTGGTGCCGGCGGAGGTGCGGGCGCGCATGGCCCGCACGCTCGTCCATTATAACCCGCCGGCGCGCCTCGTGCGCGTCTTCGCGGAGGACGCGCCGCGCGACGTCGCCCCGCTGTTCACGACCATCAAGCTCAGCGAGGGCGATTGGCGCGCGCTGATCCCGGAATTGTCGCCGCCGCTGCGGATGCTGGTGCGCGAACGGCGCGATCTGCCGGACGCGGTGCGGCGCGATGTCGACGCCTTCGGCCCCGCCGACATGGTGCTTTCGGCGCCGAGCCACATCATCGAGCAGGAATGGGCGTCGGGCGAGGGCGATGCGCGGGAGATTCCCGATACCGGCCGCGTGGAACGGCTGTTCAGCGAGGCGCCGGTCGCCGGCGAAGCGCAGGCGGAGGCGCCGGGCGATCCCGGCATCGACGCCGGCCAGGAGCAGATCCGCGATCTTCTCGCCCGCATCGAGGCGTTCCGCACGCGCGGCAAGCCGGCCGAACCGCCTCCGCCGCCCATGGTCGAACCGCCTGCCGCGCCGCAACCGGCGCGGGATGAGAATGAGGAGGCGGGGGAGGCGACGCCAGAACCCGTCCATGCGCCCGCGTCCGGCGATTTCCGTTGGGAAAGCGACGCGATCGGTCAGATCGTCTGGGTCGAGGGCGTCGAGCGGGCGGCCTTCATCGGCCGATCGGTGGCGGTGCCGGCCGTCGAACTCGACGACGGCGTCGATGCCGGCGCGGCCTCCGCCTTCCAGCAGCGCGCGCCGTTCCGCGATGCCCGGCTGGCGATCCCCGGCGCCGCGCCCTTCAGCGGCGAATGGCGCCTGTCGGGCGTGCCCTTCTTCGATCCCCGCGACGGGCGTTTCACCGGCTTTCGCGGCACGGCGCGGCGCCCGCGTCCCGACGAGGTGCGGCAGGCCGCGCCGCTGGCGACCGCCGCCCCGCCGGAGCCGGCGCGCAAGCCGCTGAGCGCCGACGGCATCCGCCAGATGGTCCATGAACTGCGCACCCCGCTCAACGCCATCATGGGCTTTGCCGAGATGATCGAGCGGCAGATGCTTGGTCCCGCCGCCCAGGGCTATCGCGAGCGGGCGGGGGACATACTGGCGGAAGCGCGCCGACTGCTGGGCGCCGTCGAGGACCTCGACGTGGCGGCGCGCAGCGGCCGGTCGGAGGCGCGGGTCGCGGATTTCGCCGCCGTGGTCGGCACGGTGGTCGAGCGCTATCGGCCGCTGGCGCGCAACCGGGGCGTGACGATCGACGCCACCATCGCCGGCGACCTTCCCGCCGTCGCCGCCGGCGGCGAGGCGATGGACCGGCTGGTCGGCCGCCTGCTCGCCTCCGTGCTGGCCATGGCGCGGGCGGGCGAGGGGTTGACGCTCGGGCTGGAGGCGAACGGCGAGGACGGCGTTCGCCTCAGCCTGTCGCGCCCCGCCGCGCTGATGGAGCGCGGTGAAGCGGAATTGCTCGATCCCGAACTGCGGGTCGACGACCTCGGCAAGGAGGCGCCGGCGCTCGGGCTGAGCTTCGGGCTGCGCTTGGTGCGGCAACTCGTCCAGTCCTTGGGTGGCGCGTTGCGCTTCGAGGCCGATGCTTTCATTCTCGACCTGCCGGCCGCCGACCGCATCGCCGAGCGCCGCGACGACGCGCGTTAGGCTTTCGCCGTCCGAGGGCGCGAGGCGCGTCCGCAATGGCGACTTGCGCTATGGCGGTCGGGCGGTCTATCCGCGATTTTCTCCGGTGTCGGGCCTGTAGCTCAACGGTAGAGCCGGCCGCTCATAACGGCTTGGTTGGGGGTTCGAATCCCTCCGGGCCCACCACACCTCTCCTCGCCGTTACGGTTTGACGCCGCGTTCCGCGCTGATGATTCACGCATAATATTCTGGTCCAGCTGACCAATACGCTGGCGAAGGTCATTAGAGTTTGTCCGCTTCAAGCGGAATCGGCGCCAGCCCG
>CAZACH010000314.1:0-2302 GCA_964483275.1 uncultured Sphingomonadaceae bacterium
CGGCGATGGCGCCGGCGAAGGTGTCGGCGTTGATGTTGTAGGTGTGGCCGTCGCGCCCCGGAGCCACCGGCGCGATGACCGGGATCATCTCCGAGCGGGCGAGAAGGTCGAGAAGCGTGCGGTCGACCTCGACCGGCTCGCCGACGAAGCCGAGATCGAGCACCTTCTCGATGTTGCTCTCCGGGTCCTTGACGGTCTTGCGCGCCTTTTCGGCGAACACCATGTTGCCGTCCTTGCCGCACAGGCCGATGGCCCATTCGCCCTCGGCGTTGATGAGCGCGACGATCTCCTTGTTGATCGAGCCGGCCAGCACCATCTCGACGATCTCGACCGTCTTGCGGTCGGTGACGCGCAGGCCGCCCTCGAACTTCGATTCGATGCCCATCCTGTCCAGCATCGCGCCGATCTGCGGGCCGCCGCCATGGACCACGATCGGGTTGACGCCCGACTGCTTCAAAAGCGCGATGTCGCGGGCGAACGCCTTGCCCAGGTCGCTGTCGCCCATGGCGTGACCGCCATATTTCACCACCACGGTCCTGTTCTCGTAGCGCTGCATGAAGGGCAAGGCGGCCGAAAGCAGGCGCGCCTGCTGCTCGGCATTGGCAAGCTGGTCCGTGGTCATGACGTCCTCGGCTATCGGGAAAAGGTCCAATCGCGCGTGTCTTAGAACATCGGCCGGCAAAGGGGAAACGGCTTTTGGGAGAAATCGGGCGGACCGCCGCGCCGAAGCTTCAAGAGCCGTAGATCGGGAAGGCGTCGCACAGCGCCCGCACCTTGGCCCGCACCTCGGCCTCGACGCCGGCATCGCCCTCGGGATCGGCCGCCAGCGCGTCGATCACCCGCAGGATCATCGTCCCGACCGTCTCGAACTCGGCCACGCCGAAGCCGCGCGTGGTGCCGGCCGAGCTGCCGAGGCGGATGCCGGAGGTGACGAACGGCTTTTCCGGGTCGTTGGGGATGGCGTTCTTGTTGCAGGTCAGGCCGGCGCGCTCCAGCGCGATCTCGGCCGCCTTGCCGGTGACGCCCTTGGGCCTCAGATCGACGAGGACCATGTGGCTGTCCGTGCCGCCAGAGACGATGCCGAGGCCCCCGTCCTTCAGCACCTCGGCCAGCGCCTGCGCATTGGCGATCACCCGGCCGGCATAGTCCTTGAACTCCGGCCGCAGCGCCTCGCCGAAGGCCACCGCCTTGGCGGCGACGACATGCATCAGCGGCCCGCCCTGGTTGCCGGGGAACACCGCCGAGTTGAGCTTCTTCGCCAGCACCTCGTCATTGGTGAGGATGAAGCCGCCGCGCGGGCCGCGCAGGGTCTTGTGCGTGGTCGAGGTGGTGACATGGGCATGCGGCACGGGATTGGGATAATGCCCGCCCGCGACCAGCCCGGCATAGTGGGCCATGTCGACCATCAGATACGCCCCGACCTCGTCGGCGATCGCGCGGAAGCCGGCGAAGTCGATCTTGCGCGGATAGGCCGAGGCCCCGGCGATAATCAGCTTAGGCCTGGTCTCCAGCGCCTTCTCGCGCACCTTTTCCATGTCGATCAGATGGGTTTCGGGGTCGACCTCGTAGGAGACGACGTCGAACCACTTGCCCGACATGTTGACGGGCGAGCCGTGGGTCAGGTGGCCGCCATGGGCCAGCGACAGGCCCATGACGCGGTCGCCCGGCTGCAGCAGCGCCAGGAACACCGCCTGGTTGGCCTGCGCGCCCGAATGCGGCTGGACGTTGACGAAGGCCGCGCCGAACAGCGTCTTCAGCCGCTCGATGGCCAGTTCCTCGACCTTGTCGACGAACTCGCAGCCGCCATAGTAGCGCTTGCCCGGATAGCCTTCCGCATATTTGTTGGTCAGCACCGACCCCTGAGCGGCCAGCACGTCGGCGGAGACGATGTTCTCCGAGGCGATCAGCTCGATCTGGGTCTTCTGGCGGTCGAGCTCCTCGGCGATGGCGGAGGTGACGGCGGCGTCCGAAACGGCGGTGCCGGGCAGGCGGTCGAGCATGGGGGGTCCTCTCGGAAATCAGGCGGGTTCGGCGGCTAGTTCCTTGCAGCCGGTTTCGAGCAGATGGGCGACATGGTCGGCGAAGCTGTTCCACACATCCATGCGGAAGCGGTCCTCGGCGTCGCGCCACAGCACCACGCTCGCGCCGTCGAACAGCGTGCGGCGGCCCTCGCCGGCGGGAATCGTGGCGATGTCGCGCGGGCAGCCGAGGCTCATGAGCTCCGCCGCCTTCGGCCCTTCCATCGACAGCGTGACCTCGCGCCCGGAAATGTCGACGAGGCTGTGCGGGTGGTCGCCATAGA
>CAZACH010000315.1:0-2285 GCA_964483275.1 uncultured Sphingomonadaceae bacterium
AGCTGCACCAGGTCGTTCGCGGCGACGCGCGGCGCGACCTTGGTCCCGCCGGTCGGCAGCGCCACCGCTGCCGTCAAACCGATGGCAACCGCTACGGCGAGGCCGAGGGCGGTGAAGCTGCTGAAATAGTTGGTCACGTCAAAGTCCCTTCCGATGTCCCGGCCCTGGCCGGAGCAACCCCTGTTGCAACGCAGCATATGGTGTGCTGCGATGCGCAAAACAACCGCAAACAAGGGAAGTATGATTGCGTCAAACGCAATCGTTGCGACGAACGGTTGAACCGCTCCGGCGTCCTTCGGAAAGCCACGGCGTGCGTCGCGGACCAGCGGCGGCCTTGATCCCGTTCGACCGGAAATCCCGGCACCCGCGCATGAAAAAAGCCGCCGGAGCGCGGTGCCCCGGCGACCTTTGACATGGGTCAGCGGCCGGTTTCCCGACCGGAAGCTATGCTATGCGCTGGCCCCCGAACGAGCTGATCCGAACCTCTTGGCTGACACATGAGACATCGGGTCACCTCCTTTCGCGCTGTTGAACTCCCCACCAATATGCCTCCCGATATCGCAAACCGCAAGATGTTGCGTTCCGATTTGCGACAATCCGCGTCCCGGCATGATGTCACGGTGCGGTGGGAACCCGACATCCCCTTGCGCGGTTGTGCATCTTCAGGCGGGCGGGATGTGAAAAGGCGCCGTTCAACGGCGTCTGCCCGATCAAGGAGAGCCAGAATGAAATCGCGTTCCCCCATGCCGCTGCGCGCGCTCGCGCTTGGCGCCGCCATGGCCCTCGCCGCCCCGGCGTTGGCGCAGAGTGCCACCCCGCCCGAGGAGATCATCGTCACCGGCGCCTATGGCACCGTGCCCGACAGCGTCCGTTCGCTGTCCCAGTCGGTCAGCTATGCCGACCTCGATCTCGGCAGCGCGCAGGGCAAGAAGATGCTGCGCCAGCGCGTCAACCTGACCGCGCGGTTCCTCTGTGAAAAGCTCGGCGAATCGGACATATCGTCGCCGCCGGTGCCGTCCTGCCGCGACGCGGCGGTGAAGGACGCCATGGCCCGCGTCGACACGCTCGAAGCCGGCGCGGCGCCGCGCGACACCACCTGGGTCGCCGGCCCCGCCTGGCAGGCGCCCTATCCCGCCGACTGGGCGCGCCGCTATCCCTGACGCATAAGACAAGGGGCGTGGCGATCATCTCGCCACGCCCCTTGCGTGTTCCGGTCTCTGTTGGCGCCGTTCAGGCGGCGGCCAGCGCGTCCTGGATCGCCTCCAGCCGCGCCACGCGTCGCTGGGTGATGTCGGCTTCCAGCTCGTCGCGGGCGAGGCGCAGATTTTCCCGCTCCACCGCCAGCTCGGCGGTGATGGCGGACGGGTCGATCTCGCTCAGCGGGGTCGCACCCTCGGCGAGGATGGTGAGGCCGCTCTCATTCACCTCGGCGAAGCCGCCGTCGATGAAGATGCGCTCCGCCGCCGCGTTTTCGCTGGCATGGACGGCGATCGCGCCGGGGCGGATCGTCGACATGAAGGGCGCATGGCCCGCCAGCACGCCGAAGTCGCCCTCGCTGCCCGGCACCACCACCATATAGACCTCCGCGCTGCTCAGCAGCCGCTCGGGCGTCACCAGCTCGAAGTGAAGTTGCTCTGCCATATCATCCCCTTGCCCTCCCCATGGGTGGGGAGGGGGAGTATCAGGTCGGGTTACGCGGCTTCGGCGGCCAGCTTCTGCGCCTTCTCGACC
Organism: uncultured Sphingomonadaceae bacterium; assembly: GCA_964483275.1. Taxonomy (GTDB): domain Bacteria; phylum Pseudomonadota; class Alphaproteobacteria; order Sphingomonadales; family Sphingomonadaceae; genus JBBCJR01. The sequence continues at coordinate 1,732 of CAZACH010000315.1, forward strand.
GCTTCCTCGATGCTGCCGACCATGTAGAAGGCGGCTTCGGGCAGGTGGTCATATTCGCCGGCGACGATCGCCTTGAAGCTGCGCACCGTGTCCTCGATCGCCACGAACTTGCCGGGGATGCCGGTGAAGATCTCGGCGACGTGGAAGGGCTGCGACAGGAAGCGCTGGATCTTGCGGGCGCGGGCGACGGTGAGCTTATCCTCCTCCGACAGCTCGTCCATGCCGAGGATGGCGATGATGTCCTGCAGCGACTTGTACTTCTGCAGGATCGACTGCACCGCGCGGGCCGTCTCATAATGCTCCTGGCCGACAACGCGCGGCTCCAGAACGCGGCTGGTCGAGTCCAGCGGGTCGACCGCCGGATAGATGCCGAGTTCGGAGATGGCGCGCGACAGCACGGTGGTCGCGTCCAGGTGGGCGAAGGAGGTGGCCGGCGCCGGGTCGGTCAAGTCGTCCGCCGGCACGTAGATCGCCTGCACCGAGGTGATCGAGCCCTTGTTGGTCGAGGTGATGCGCTCCTGAAGCTGGCCCATGTCGGTCGACAGGGTCGGCTG
>CAZACH010000316.1:0-2276 GCA_964483275.1 uncultured Sphingomonadaceae bacterium
GGGCGCGCCACCGTCCCGGCAAGTTTGGCGCTTTCGATCTCAAGCCGGTTGGAGACCATCCGGTCGAACCCGATCTCGGCGCCGACGCGATCGGCGAATACGGTGAAGCCACCGGAAACCAGAACCGTGCGCGCGCCGTGTGCCTTCATGGTGCGGATGAGTTCGCGCGCGCCCGGCATGATCCGCACGCGCTCGGCATAGCAGGTGTCGATCACGCCGGCGTCCAGCCCCTTGAGCAGCGCGACGCGGGCGTCCAGCGCCCCCTCGAAATCCAGTTCGCCGCGCATGGCGCGCTCGGTGACGTCGGCGACCTCGGCCTTGATGCCGGCATAATCGGCCAGCTCGTCGATGCATTCGATGGTGATCATGGTGGAATCCATGTCCGCCACCAGCAGGCGCTTTGTCCGGCCCCTGGCCGGCTGGACGATCACGTCGACGCCCGGCAGCAGCCCTTCCAGCGCCGCGCGCGCCTGTGCCGGCTCGATGCGCCCGAACGGCAGGTCGGCGGCGACGCCTTCGTCCAGCCAGGTCGCGTCGCCGGCAAGTGCGCCGACGCCGTTCAGCGCGTCGCGCGCCGTTGAAATATCGCCGCCGCTCAGGCGATCGGCTGCTATCAGGGTGGCGATGAACACGTCAGAGTCTCCGAAACCAAGGCTGGCGCTTATCGCGGGACCGACCGCCAGCGGCAAGTCGGCGATTGCGCTCGATCTCGCGGTGGCGACCGGCGGCGTCATCGTCAATGCCGATGCCAGCCAGGTCTATCGCGACCTGCGCATCCTGACGGCGCGGCCATCGGCGGAGGACGAGGCGCGGGCCGAGCATCGCCTCTATGGCATGGTGGATGCCGCCACGGCTTTTTCGGCGGCCGACTGGGCGGCGTGCGCCCGGCGGGAGGTCGCGGCCATTCACGAGGCGGGGCGGCTCCCCATTCTGGTGGGCGGCAGCGGGCTGTATATCCGCACGCTGCTGGACGGCATCGCCCCTGTCCCGCCGATTCCGGACGATATTCGCGACATGGTGCGCGCCATGCCGGTGGAGGCGTCGCGTGCCGCGCTTGAAGTGGAGGACCCGGCCGCCGCCGCCGGCCTCGGCCCGCGCGACACCGCCCGTATCGCGCGGGCGCTCGAAGTGGTCCGGGCGACGGGTCGATCCATCCTTCACTGGCGGGAACAGCGCAGCGGCGGGATCGCGGCCTCGGTCCGGCTTCACCCGCTGGTCGTCGATGCGCCGGCGGACCAACTTTATCAGCGCTGTGACGAAAGGCTTCGGGCGATGGTCGACAGCGGCGCGCTCGATGAAGTCTCCGCCCTCATGACGCGCCAACTCGACCCGAATCTGCCGGCGATGCGGGCGATCGGCGTGCCACCCCTCGCGGCTTTCCTGCGGGGGGAGGTCGATTTGCCTGCCGCGCTTGCCGCCGCCGGACAGGCGACGCGCAACTATGCGAAGCGGCAACGCACCTGGTTCCGCCATCAGGTGCCTGCCGATTGGCCAAGGGGTGCTGGTTCGGAGGCGGATTATTATCTCAACAGTCTCCTCGGAGAAATATAAATACTATCACTACGAAATGAGGGTAATTTTATTACCCATATCACCTTGACTCTATAATTTTCGACAGCTATGCTGCAGCGCAATACGCAGATTTTTTCCGGACAGGCTCATGACGCAGGAACTTGAAGGCGCCGAGATATTGGTGCGCACGCTCGCCGATCTGGGGGTGGAATTCGTCTTCGGCTATCCCGGCGGCGCCGTCCTTCCGATCTATGACGCGCTGTTCAAGCAGAAGCGCATCCGGCACATATTGGTGCGGCACGAACAGGCCGCGACCCACGCGGCGGAGGGTTATGCGCGCTCGACCGGCAAGCCCGGCGTGGTGCTCGTCACCTCCGGCCCCGGCGCGACCAACGCCATCACCGGCATCACCGACGCCTTGATGGATTCGATCCCGATGGTGGTCATCACGGGGCAGGTGGCGACCCACCTGATCGGCTCCGATGCGTTCCAGGAGGCCGATACCGTCGGCATCACCCGCCACTGCACCAAGCATAATTATCTGGTGAAGGACCCGGCGCGCGTTCAGGACGTGCTGCGCGAGGCTTTCCATATCGCCACGTCCGGTCGCCCCGGCCCGGTGGTGGTCGACCTGCCCAAGGACGTGCAGGTCGCGACCGCGCCCTATCGGCCCAATCAGGCGCCGGTCGAGCACAAGACCTATCGCCCGCAGGTGAAGGCGGACATCAAGCTGGTCGAGGAAGCGGTGGAGATGCTGGCGGCCG
>CAZACH010000317.1:0-2218 GCA_964483275.1 uncultured Sphingomonadaceae bacterium
CTGTTTGCGGAACGGACTGGCCCGAGAGCGGCTGCGGCCGCGCTTCCAAATCGACCGGGACCACTTGCCAGATGCTTCGCCACCGCGCATTTCTCGGCGCCGACAAGGCAGCGCCCGAAGGACATTGATGGACGGCATTCTGGAACTCTTCACCCAGCCGGCGGCGCTCGCCGCCCTGGTGACGCTGGTGGTGATGGAGGTCGTGCTGGGCATCGACAACCTCATCTTCATCTCCATCCTGTCGAACAAGCTGCCCGAACATCAGCGCCAGCTCGCGCGCAGGGTCGGCATCAGCCTCGCCCTCGTCATGCGGCTGGCGCTGCTGTCGATGATCGCCTGGATCGCCGGCCTGACCCAGCCGGTCTTCGACCTCGGCGTGACCGGCCCGCCCGACGCGCGCGGCCTGCCCAGCTTCGAGACCAATTTTTCGTGGCGGGACCTGATCCTGATCGCCGGCGGCCTGTTCCTGCTGTGGAAGGCGACGAAGGAGATCCACCACGCCGTCGATCCCACCCCCAGCAATGCCGTTCTGGACAAGAAGCGCGTCGTCGCCGTCAATTTCGGCTCGGCGATCTTCCAGATCATCCTGCTCGACATGGTGTTCTCGATCGATTCGATCCTCACCGCCATCGGCATGACCGAACATCTGCCGATCATGGTCGTCGCGGTCATCGTCGCCGTGCTGGTGATGCTGATCGCCGCCGATCCGCTGGCCAATTTCATCGCGCGCAACCCGACGGTGGTGATGCTGGCGCTGGGCTTCCTGCTGATGATCGGCGCGGTGCTGATCGCCGACGGTTTCGGCGTCCATGTGCCCAAGGGCTATATCTATGCGGCCATGGCCTTCTCGGCGCTCGTCGAGTCGCTGAACATCTGGTCGCGCCGCGCGCAGGCGAGGCGCCTCGGCGCGTCCGGCGGCGAGGGCGAGGCGACGGGGCTACACGGGCATTGAGCGTTCATCGCCAAGCGCCTATGCGGTCGGAATGACAGTCTATCTCCACCAAGAAGATCTGCCGGCCGACGTGCTGGCGCCCGGACCCGTGGCGGTCGATACCGAAACCATGGGCCTCCTGCCCGGCCGCGACCGTTTGTGCGTCGTGCAGATTTCCGACGGCGGCGGCGACGAGCATCTCGTCCGCTTCAGGGCGGGCACCGATTATGCCGCGCCCAACCTGCGCGCCGTGCTCGCCGATCCGGCGCGGCTGAAACTCTATCATTTCGCCCGTTTCGACCTTGCCTCGATCGAACGCTACCTCGGCGTCGTCGCCGCGCCCGTCTATTGCACCAAGATCGCGTCGCGGCTGATCCGCACCTATACCGACCGCCACGGCCTCAAGGAACTGGTCCGCGAATTGCTGGGCGTCGAGATTTCCAAGCAGCAGCAGTCGTCGGACTGGGGCGCCGACGAGCTGTCGGACGCGCAGAAGGAATATGCGGCGTCGGACGTGCGCTACCTGCATCAGTTGAAGGCCTTGCTCGACGTCCGGCTGGCGCGGGAAAACCGCACCGCGCTGGCGCAGGCCTGTTTCGACTTCCTGCCCGCGCGCGCCCGGCTCGACCTCGCCGGCTGGCCGGAAACCGACATCTTCGCCCATGTCTGACCGCGCGCGCCATGGCTGAGGGCGCCATCGCCCCGAGGTTCAGCGCGGCGCAGCAGCGGCGGCGCGCGGCGGCACTGCCCGGCAGCCGCTATGACCGCTGGATCGGCGTGCTGAAGCGCCTGCTGCCGATCGCGGCCGGCGCGGTCGCGGCGACCCTCGTCCTGTTCTCGGTGACGCGCGTCGATGAATTGAGCTTCCTGCTCGCCAAGGACCGGGTCGATGTCGCCAGCGAGCGGCTGCGCGTCGGCAACGCCGTCTATCGCGGCGAGGACCAGCGGGGACAGCCGTTCGAGATCAGGGCGGGATCGGCGGTCCAGCACAGCTCGCGCGAACCGATCGTCGAGCTGAACGACCTTTCCGCCGCGATTCGCCTCAGCGACGGACAGGCGCGGATCGTCGCGCCGCAGGGGCGCTATGACATGGGCAAGGAAACCGTTGCGATCGAAGGGCCGATCCGGATGCGCAGCGACAGCGGCTATTCGCTCGACACCCGCGACGTCACGGTCGACCTGCCGAGCCGCACCGCGCGCAGCGCCGGCAAGGTCGACGGCACCATGCCGCTCGGCACCTTCACCGCCGGCGGCCTGCAAGCCGATATCGACGCACGGACCGTCACG
>CAZACH010000318.1:0-2207 GCA_964483275.1 uncultured Sphingomonadaceae bacterium
GCCCTTATCGTTTTTGGGCGGGATGTCCGGCTAAAACGGAGCCACCCCGCTTTCTTCTTCCCCCCAAAAATCCGAATCTCCGTTCGTCCTGAGCCTGTCGAAGGACGACAGCGCAGGATTCAACGACCCGTTCCGAAACGGATGACGGGACCAGTGCTGTCGTCCTTCGACAGGCTCAGGACGAACGGAGGTGGGGAGGGCGGGGAACTTGGCTCTTCAACGGCCCATCAGCCCATGACGCCTACAGCGGCCGGCCGCCGCCGGCATCACCTTCCACCGGGTCCGGCCCGAAGCGATTCGGGCCGCGCGTGCCGCCCATCACCATGAAGACGAACAGGATGATGCCGCCGATCACCGGCAGAAGGCCGAGCAGCAGCCACCAGCCCGAACGATCGGTGTCGTGCAGCCGCCTGACCGCCACCGCGAGATAGGGAACGAAGGTGCCGAGCGCGAACAGCAGCGTCAGCCAGCCGCCGCTGTTGGTGAAGCCGGCGCCGTAATAAAACGGCCCCTGACTCTGATAGCGGGTGAAGGTGCCGAAGCCGAGCAGGGCGTCGAGGGCCATCGCGACGATGCCGCCCAGGATCAGGAACAGGACGAACATCCAGAATTCCTTGGGCCGCGCCCGGCCGTCGAACTGCGCATAGCGCTTCAGCGGCAGCAACATCCATTCCATCGCCAAAATCCTCCCTCGTTGCACTATCGCCCGACCAGCCGGGCCATCAATCGCCGCAGCTTGACCAGAATCAGGATGGAGCCCGCGCCGACCAGCAGCGCAACGACGATCGCGCCGATCGGGTTCGCGATCGCCAGCGCCAGCAGGCCGCCGCTCACCACGTCCTCGCTCGTCGACAACGCGACATTGGTGACAGGCTCGGGGCTGAGGTTGGTGACGGCCCGCGCGCTGGCCTTGGCGCCATGGCCGATCAGCGCCGCGCTGCCGCCGAGCAGCAGCACGACCACCTGCAACGCCGGATCATTGGGATCGGTGACCACCAGCGCCAGCACCGCGCCGGCGACCGGGCGGATCGCGGTGTGAACCGCGTCCCACGCCGAATCGACCCAGGCGATCTTGTCGGCGAGGAATTCCGCGACCAGCCCGATGCCCGCCGCGCCGATCACCCACGGGCTCGCCAGCACGGCGAAGGCACCGAGATTCTGCGGCAGCGCCAGCCAGCCGAAATGCATGGCGAGGCCGACCGCCAGCACGCAGAGATAGACCCGCCATCCGCTCAGGAAGCTGACACTGGCCGCGAGGCCAATCATTTCGGCAACGCCCATCGTCGGCAAGGTGACACGCCGCCCCGGCCAAGGCAAACGCGCCGGTCACGACGTCATGCCGCCGCTCAGTTGACCGGCGCGCGCCGCCTGTAGCTCAGCGCCTCGGCGACATGGACGCGCCCGACCGCCTCCGCGCCGCCCAGGTCCGCCAACGTGCGGGCGACGCGCAGCACGCGGTGGAAGCCGCGCGCCGTCAGCCGCATGCTCTCCGCCGCCTGCGCCAGCAATGTGCGGCCGGCATCATCGGGCGTCGCCACCGATTCGAGCAGCTTGCCGTCGGCTTCGGCATTGGTGCGCACACCGTGACCGGCATAGCGCGCGGTCTGGAGGCCGCGCGCCGCCGCGACCCGCGCGGCGACCGCTGCCGATCCCTCGGCCGGTGGCGGCAGCATGAGGTCGGCGGCGCTCACCGCCTGCACCTCGACATGCAGGTCGATGCGGTCGAGCAGCGGGCCGGAGATTCGCGCCTGATAGTCGGCGGCGCAGCGCGGCGCGCGGGCGCAGGCGAGGGCGGGGTCGCCGAGATGGCCGCAGCGGCAGGGGTTCATCGCCGCGACCAGCTGGACCCGCGCCGGATAGGTGAGGTGGGCATTGGCACGCGCGACGCTGACCTTGCCGGTCTCCAGCGGCTGGCGCAGCGAATCGAGCGCGCCGCGCTGGAACTCCGGCAGTTCGTCGAGGAACAGCACGCCCAAATGGGCGAGGCTGACCTCCCCCGGCCGCGCCTTCAGCCCGCCGCCGACCAGCGCCGGCATCGACGCCGAATGATGCGGCGCGCGATAGGGGCGGGCGCGCAGCAGGCGTCCGCCGTCCAGCTCGCCCGCGATCGAGGCGACCATCGACACTTCGAGCGCCTCGGCCGGCTCAAGCTCCGGCAAGATGCCGGGCAGGCAGGCGGCGAGCAGCGACTTTCCGGCACCCGGCGG
>CAZACH010000319.1:0-2191 GCA_964483275.1 uncultured Sphingomonadaceae bacterium
CCGCAGGCGATGGCAATCTCGCGCGCGACGCTGCGCAACATGCGCCAGAACCTGGCCATCGCGCTGCTGACGGTGGCGGGGCTGCTGGCGGGGGTGTTCAACGGCGATGTGCATATGGCAGAGGGGATGCTGATCCATCAGCTTTCGGTGCTGGTGGTGATCGCCAACGCGATGCGGCTGCTGCGCGCTCCGCGCGGGCCCGGCGGCGGTGTCGCCAGCGGTAGGCAGGCGGCAACAGCGGAGGGCGCCGCAAAAGCCGCCCGCGCCTGAGATCGCGACCGACAAGCCGGCCCCGCCTTCCCGCGCGGGGGCTGGCGCTGCAACTGAAAGGGTTCAGGATGACCGACAGCTACGATGCAGGCACATGGCGCGAAGTTCTGGCCTTTTGGTTCCCCGAGGGCCGCGCGTCAGGGATCGACTCCGAACATCATGCCGAGCTTTGGCGCTGGCGGCTGCATGGCGGTGCTGATCAGGGGATCGCGGCGCGCTTTGCCCACGTCACCGCCATGGCGGCCGAGGGGGCGCTCGATCACTGGGCCGCGGAGCCGGAGGGTCGGCTGGCGTTGACAATCGCGCTGGACCAGTTCCCGCGCTCGCTCTGGCGGGGAACGCCCCGGGCCTATGCGCAGGACCGGGCGGCGCTGGCGCTGGCGCTGGCGGGCCTGGAGAACGGCCACTACGCGGCGCAACCAGCGCCCTGGTTCCAGATCGCCTTTACCCAACCGCTCGGTCATGCCGAGGGGCCGGACCACCTGGAACGCATCGGCCGCCTGATCGTCCTGCGCGAGGAGATCGCCACTCGGGCGCCAGAGCCTCTGCGACCCATATACGATTCGCTTGTCGCCCAGGCCCGGCAGGTGCGACTGGTCATTGCCAGTTTCGGCCGCCACCCGCATCGCAACGCCGTTCTCCGCCGGACATCGACCCCGGCGGAGGCCGCCTATCTCGCAAGGGGCAAGTTCCCGCATCTGCGCGCCTTCCGTCAGTGACCACCGTCCGGGCCAGACGCACCTGACCCCGTCACGCGCGCAGGCCTGCTATGCCGCCTGGGGGGCAACCGGCCCCGGATATTCGACGGCCTGCTGTTTTGGCCGGCGGATCGGATCGGACAGCAGGCGCAGCCCGTTCAGCACCACAAGCACCGTGCCGCCTTCATGGCCGATCACCACCAATGGCAGCGGCAGGTCGAAGAACAAGCCGCCGACAACCAGAATCACCATAGCGCCGATGGCGAAGGTCAGGTTCTGCCGGATCACCGCCGAGGTCCGGCGCGACAGGCGGTGTGCATCGGCCAGCCGTTCCATATCCTCGGACAAAAGCGCCACATCGGCGGCCTGAAGCGCGACCTCGGAGCCTGCCGCACCCATGGCGATGCCGACATCGGCGCGGGAAAGAGCGGCCGCGTCGTTGACGCCGTCGCCGACGAAGGCGACCCTGCCGCTGGCCGCCAGTTCGCCGACCTCGCGAACCTTGTCCTGCGGCAGCATTTCGGCATGGATCTCGTCCGGCTCCAGCCCGAGCCTCGCTCCTATACGCAGCGCCACCGGCCTTCGGTCCCCCGTCATCATGACGATACGGCGGACGCCGCTGTCGCGCAGGGCTGCCAGCGCCGGGGCGGAACTGGCCCGTGCCTCGTCCGCCACGCTGACGGCGCCCAGCACGGTGGCGCCGCGACCGAGATAGACGACCGTATTGGCGCCGTCCGCAAGCGTCTTCAATCCGGGGGGATCCATCGAGGCGTTCATTTCCTCGGCGAGATAGGAGTTGCCGGCCCAGATCGGGCCGAGCGCATCGAAACCTTCAATACCGATGCCCGGTCGGGCGTTCACGTCGGCAACGCTTGCTGGATCAAGCGCGCGCGCGGCAACTTCCCGGCGGATCGCCGCGGCAATATGATGCTCCGAATGCGCCTCGAGACCGGCCAGCAGCGACAGGAAGCGGTCCTCATTGCCGTCCAGCGCAACGATTTCCGTCACTTCGGCACGGCCGGTGGTCAGCGTTCCCGTCTTGTCGAAGGCGAAGGTGTCGACGGTGGCCAACGTTTCCAGCGCGCCGCCGCCCTTGAACAGCACACCTCCGCGTGCCGCCGCGGACAGCGCGGACAAGATGGCGGCGGGAACCGAAATGACGATGGCACAGGGGCTGGCCGCGACCAGGAGTGTCGCTGCCCGGTAAAGCGCCTGTTCCCAGT
>CAZACH010000320.1:0-2190 GCA_964483275.1 uncultured Sphingomonadaceae bacterium
TGGTCGAGGCGAAGAGCGGCCGCTACGTGCTGCGCGCCAAGCCGCCCGGCCAGCTCCTGAAATCCGCGCATCAGGTCGACCGCGAATACCGCGTCATGGCCGCGCTCAAGGACACGGCGGTGCCGGTGCCGCACATGCTGCACCTGTCGGGCGAGGATTCGCCCATCGGCCGCATGTTCTATGTCATGGCCTTCGTCGAGGGCCGCATCTTCTGGGACCCGGCATTGCCGGAAGCGGCCTCCGCACCGGAGCGCGCGGCGCTCTACGATGCCATGAACGGCGTCCTCGCCGCGCTGCACGACGTCGACGTCGCGGCCATCGGCCTCGCCGATTTCGGCCGCCCCGGCAGCTATTTCGAACGCCAGCTCGGCCGCTGGAGCGGCCAGTACCGCGCCTCCGAGACAGAGCGGATCGACGCCATGGAGCGGCTGATCGACTGGCTGGAGAACAACCTCGTCGCCGATGACGGCCGCGTCTCGCTGGTCCATGGCGACTACCGGCTGGACAACATGATCTTCGCGCCCGACAGGCCCGAGGTCATCGCCGTGCTCGACTGGGAGCTTTCGACGCTCGGCCATCCCTTCGCCGACCTTTCCTATCAGTGCATGCAGTGGCGGCTGCCGCACGGATCGGCCTTTTCCGGGCTGGGCGGCGTCGACCGCGGCGCGCTCGGCCTGCCCACCGAGGCCGAATATGTCGCGCTCTACTGCCGGCGGCGCGGCCTTTCGGGGGTTCCCGACTGGACGTTTTACCTCGCCTTCTCCTTCTTCCGGCTGGCCGCGATCTGCCAGGGCGTCTACAAGCGCGCGCTCGACGGCAACGCCTCCAACCCGCAAAAGGCCAAGGCCTATGGCGAGGCGGTGCCTCTGTTGGCGGCGCTGGCGCATGAGGCGATCGGGGAAGGGGGCTAGGCGATGGACCGTTTCAAGGATCTGACGGTCCTCGTCACCGGCGCGGCCGGCGGCTTCGGCCTCAAGCTCGCCCGGCGCTTCGCGGCCGAGGGCGCGCGCCTCGTCCTGTCCGACATCGACGCGCGGCGTCTCGACGAGGCCGCGGCCGGGCTTGGAACGCAGGTCGCCACGCTGGCCGGCGACATCGCCGACGAAGCGCTGTCGGAGGGCCTGGTCGCGCTTGCCTTCTCGCGCTTCGGCCGGCTCGACGTCGCCGTCAACAATGCCGGCATCGTCCACGACTTCATGAAGCTGCCGCAGACGCCCTCGGACGTGGCGCGGCGCGTGTTCGAGGTCGATCTGCTCGGCATGTTCTTCGCGCTCAAGCACCAGATTCCGGCGCTGGAGCGCCAGCACCGGGAAAACGGCCTGCCGGGCGCCATCGTCAACGTCGCCTCGGTGGCCGGCATAGCGGGCGCGCCGAAGCTCGCAGTCTATGCCGCCGCCAAGCACGGCGTCGTCGGGCTGACGCGTTCGGCCGCCGTCGAATGCGCGACCAAGGGCGTGCGCATCAACGCGGTCTGCCCGTCATTCGCGCGCACGGCCATGGTGTCGGACGCCCTGGGACGCGACAACCCGGCCGGCGAGGCCGAGCTGACCCGCGGCGTGCCGATGCGCAGGCTGGCCGAGACCGACGAGATCGCCGAGGTGATCCTGTTCGCCGCCGATCCGAAGAACTCGTTCATGACCGGCCAGGCGCTCGCCGTCGATGGCGGCATCACCGCCCTGTAAACGCCCCGCCTTCCGGCTGTCGATGGCTTAATCCGGCATTTCTAAAGCCAAATTTAAGCACTTCGTGCCAGTTTTCCGCCCTGGCACCAAGGACCGGACATATGACGGGGGAAAGGTGGGCCTATCGGTCATCAGGCGCGGCAGGGCGTCGAGATTCATGTTGCGGACGACGAACATCCCGGCCTTTCTGGCCATGTTCGTCGTCGCCGTCGCATGGATCGTCGCCGAACAGCAGAACCGCCGGCTGTTCGATCAGGGGCAACGCGCCCAGGTCCTGCACAAGGTCAGCCTGATCCGCGCCACGCTGGAAGGCAATATCGGCGGCAACATCCAGCTCGGGCGCGGCCTCGTCGCGGTTCTCGCCGCCGAGCCCGAAATGAACCAGAAGCGGCTTTCGGCGCTTGCCGAAACCCTGATGCTCACCAAGTCGCAGATCCGCAATTTCGCGGTGTCCGAGGACATGACCGTCACCATGACCTATCCGCTCGAGGGCAACGAGCAGGTGATC
>CAZACH010000321.1:0-2184 GCA_964483275.1 uncultured Sphingomonadaceae bacterium
AGGGCGATGACGCCCGACGCGGTGCAACTGCCCCAGCGGCTGCGCGGATCACCGACGCGGACCGATGCCAGCGTCAGCCCGGCCTCCTCCGCCAGCGCGGCGGCGGTTGCGGAGAACAGCCGCAGCGCTTCGGCCCGCAGCCAGCGCTCGATCCGGCCTGTCAGCCCCTCCTCCGGCCCGCCGACGCACAGCAGGCCGGACGTCGCGACCGGGCGGCGCGGGGCGGCGCGGTCCCGGTCCCAGGCGATGCGCAGTTCCTCGCCGCGATAGCGGAGGCCGCCACCGTCGACGAAGGGCGCGGGCGGCGGCACGGCGGCGCGCTGGCGGGCGATCCATTCGCCATGTTCGGCGATCAGCCGTTGCGCGACGCGCAGGCTGGCCCGCGACGGCAGGGTGACGCGAATGACGCCGCTGGCGGGATCGACCCTGAGCGTCGCGCGCCGCGCGCGCGGGTTGCGGAGGACGACGACGCCCGCCTGAGCGGCGTCAAAGTTCACGGTCGATCATATGATGTTCGAGGTCGCCGGCATCATTCTCCGAAACCGTCCAGCCGGACACCGACTGGCCGGCGCGCCGCACCGATTCCGGGTCGCCGGTGATGAGCGGATGCCAGTCCGGCAGGGGGCTGCCCTCGTCGAGCAGGCGATAGGCGCAGGTCGAGGGCAGCCAGTCCAGCTTGCGGACCAGGCGGGGCGTCAGCCGCACGCATTCGGGCACATAGGCGCGGCGGTTGCGGTAATCGCTGCATCGCCCGGTGCGCCGGTCGAGCATCCGGCAGGCGACGTTGGTGGGCATCAACGCGCCGGTTTCCTCGTCCTCCAGCTTGTGCAGGCAGCATTTGCCGCAGGAGTCGCATAGCGACTCCCACTGCGCGCGGCTCATCTTGTCGAGCGGCACGGTTTCCCAGAAGCGCCCCTCGACCATCGTTCAGCGGACCCAGCGATCGAGATCGGCGGCGATCGCGGCGGCGTCCTGATCGCTGCCGATCAGCACCATCGGCTCGCCCTTGGGGCTGAACAGATAGGCGTTGGCGCTGTGGTTCATCAGATAATCGGGGCCGTCGCCCTCGCGCGTCGCGAAGACGCGATAGGCTTTGAGCGTGGCGGCGATGGCTTCGGGGCTGCCGGTCAGGCCGATGAAGCGCGGGTGGAAATTGGCGACGAACTCGCCGACGATGGCCGGAGTGTCCCGCTCGGGATCAATGGTGACGAACACCGGCTGCACCTTGCGCGCCCGCGCCGCGTCCTTGCCCTCGAACTGCGTCAGCGCCTGCCCCAGCCGCGCCATGTCGGTCGGGCAGACGTCCGGGCAATAGGTATAGCCGAAATAGATCAGCGCATATTTGCCCTTGAGGTCGGCATCCGTGACGGTCGCGCCCTTCTGGTCGACGAGGCTGAACGGGCCGCCGATCGCCGCGCCGGCAAGCGGCGGCTGATCGGTGGACTGGCCCCCGCAGGCTGCAAGGGCGAGGGCGACGAAGGCGATAAGGATACGGTTCATGGCGCGGACTGGTTGGCTTTGCTATTGGAGGGGTGGAATATGGCATCATAGCGGGGCTTGAGTATGAAGGCGATGCGTTTGATCTGTCTGGCGGTGGCGGCCGCGGTGGCCAGCCCCGCCGCCGCGCAATTCTCCGACAGCTATAATTTCCTGAAGGCGGTGCGCGACGGCGATGCCGCCAAGGCCAAGAGCCTGATGGACCGCCCCGGCTCGCGCATCCTCGACACGCGCGACGTCACCACCGGCGACACCGCGCTGCATATCGCCGTCAAGCGCCGCGACGTGCCGTGGATCAACTTCCTCGCCATCGGCGGCGCCAACCTCAACGTCCGCGACAAGGAGGGGATGACGCCCATCGCCGTCGCCGCGACGCTGGCGTTCGCCGACGGCATCCGCGTGCTCGCCATGCGTAACGCCGACGTCAACCTGCCCAATGCGCGGGGCGAAACCCCGCTGATTCTCGCGGTGCATCGCGGCGACCTGCCGACCGTGCGCGTGCTGGTCGAATATGGCGCCAACCCCGACCTCAAGGACATGATCGCCGGGCGCAGCGCGCGGGACTATGCCTCCGAAAGCCGGCGGGCCGAACCCATGCTGAAGGTGATGGAATCCACCAAGGCCAAGCCCAAGGCGGGCGCGATCGGCCCGTTCTGAGGTGCGCCCCTCAACGCGGCGCGCGGGCCA
>CAZACH010000322.1:0-2152 GCA_964483275.1 uncultured Sphingomonadaceae bacterium
AGCGGCGGGTCGCGCTGGTGCTCGCCAACTACCCCAATCGCGACGGGCGGATCGGCAATGGCGTCGGGCTCGACACGCCGGCCAGCGCCGCCGCGATCCTCGCGGCGCTGCGCGATGCCGGCTATGTGGTGGGCGATGCGCCTCAGGATGGCGCGGCGCTGATGGGCCTGATGACGGCGGGCGTCACCAACGACCTGTCCTCGATGGACCGGCCGGGCGAGGTGGTGTTGTCGCTCGCCGATTATCGTGCCGCGTTCGCTGCCCTGCCCGAAGCCGCTGTCACCACGATCCGCGACCGCTGGGGCGCGCCGGAGGATGACCCATTCGTCCGCGAGGGGGCGTTCCGGCTCGCCGTCCATCGCTTCGGTAATGTCGCGGTCGCGGTGCAGCCGGCGCGGGGCTATAATATCGATCCCAAGACCAGTTATCACGACCCGGCGCTGCCGCCGCCGCATGCCTATCTCGCCTTCCATGCCTGGCTCGACCGGCGTTTCGGCGCGGATGCCGTGGTGCATGTCGGCAAACATGGCAATCTGGAGTGGCTGCCGGGCAAGGCGGTGTCGCTGTCCGAAAGCTGTTTCCCCGAAATCTGCGCCGGGCCGGTGCCGCAGCTCTATCCCTTCATCGTCAACGATCCGGGCGAGGGCACGCAGGCCAAGCGACGGATCGGTGCGGCCATCATCGACCATCTCACCCCGCCGCTGACCCGCGCGGAGAGTTATGGACCGTTGAAGCAGCTCGAAGCGCTGGTCGACGAATATTATCTTGCCGCCGGCATGGACCCGCGCCGGCTCGACCGGTTGCGCCGCGACATATTGGACCTCGCGGCCTCGCAGGGGCTGGATAGGGACGCGGGCGCGACCGGTGGGGATGAGGATGCGCTCGCCGCCATCGACAATTATCTGTGCGAATTGAAGGAAATGCAGATCCGCGACGGGCTGCATGTCTTCACCCGATCGCCGGAAGGGCGGCTGCGGCGCGACCTGCTGGTGGCGCTGGCGCGTACGCCGCGCGGCTATGATGCGCCGGGGCAGGCGTCGCTGCTGCGTGCTTTGGCTGACGATCTGGGGTTGGGCGTCGACCCGCTCGATTGCCGCATGGGCGATGCGTGGGATGGACCGAGGCCGGCGGTGTTGCAGCCCCTATCCGACGATCCTTGGCGGACCCACGGTGACACGGTGGAGCGGCTCGAACTGCTCGCCGCCGCGCTGGTCGAGGGGGCGCCGGCGGTGGGCGCGGCGTCCGCTGCTGTCATGCAATCGCTGACCGACAACCTCGCGCCGCGTGTCGATGCCTGTGGCGGGGCGGAGCGGGCGGCTTTGCTGGCCGGCCTCGACGGGCGCTTCGTCATGCCGGGGCCGTCGGGCGCGCCGACGCGCGGGCGGCCGGATGTGCTGCCGACCGGGCGCAACTTCTTCTCGGTCGATACGCGATCGGTGCCGACCGCCGTCGCCTGGGGGCTTGGCCTGCGCTCGGCGCAACTGCTGGTCGAGGATTATTTCCAGCGGGAGGGCGAATATCCGCGCGCCATGGCGCTGTCGGCCTGGGGCACCGCCAATATGCGCACTGGCGGCGACGACATCGCGCAGGCGCTGGCGCTGATGGGCGTGCGGCCGCAATGGGAGTGGACGTCGGGCCGGGTGATCGGCTTCGAAGTGATGCCGCTGGCCGAGCTTGGCCGCCCGCGCGTCGATGTGACGTTCCGCGTCTCCGGCTTCTTCCGCGATGCCTTCCCCGAACAGATCGACCTGATCGACAGCGCCGCCCGCGCGGTGATGGCGCTGGAGGAGGCGGCGGAGGACAATCCCGCCGCGGCCCGCCGCCGCGCCGATGCCGCCGCGCTGGTGGCGGAAGGCGCCGACCCCGCCACCGCCGCGCGTCGTGCCGGGGCGCGGGTGTTCGGGTCGAAACCCGGTGCCTATGGCGCGGGGCTTCATGCGATGATCGACGAGAAGCTCTGGCACGACCGCGCCGACCTGGCGGAGGTCTATCTGGACTGGGGCAGCTATGCCTATGGCGCGGGCGTCGAGGGCGACGGCGAGCGTGCCCTGTTCGCCGCGCGCCTCGCCAGCACCGACGCCGTCGTCCAGAATCAGGACAATCGCGAGCATGACCTGCTCGACAGCGACGATTATTACCAGTTCGAAGGCGG
>CAZACH010000323.1:0-2148 GCA_964483275.1 uncultured Sphingomonadaceae bacterium
ACACGCTGTGGCGGCTGACCGCGATCGAGACCATAGACCTGAGCGGGCCGATCGCGGTGGCCGCCGACGCCACCGGCCGCCTCGGCGAGCCGGCGATCCGGGGACAGGTGCGCACCGACGCCGCGCGGCTGGAAAACTCGCTCACCGGCGCGGTCGTCGAGAATATCAAGGCGGTCGGCGGCTTCAACGGCTCGCGCATGGTGATCCCGCGTTTCGCGGGCACGACCGCGCATGGCGGCACCGTCAGCGGCCGGGCGAGCTTCGATCTTGCCGCCGCCAACGGCTTCGGCATCGACGTCGCACTGGAGGCTCGCAACGCCCATCTGCTGGCGCGCGACGACATGTCGGCGACCGTCACCGGGCCGGTGACGATCCGCTCGGACGGCGATGGCGGCGTCGTGTCCGGCAATGTCCAGCTCGACCGCGCCAGCTTCCGCTTCGGAACGGCGGCCGCCACCGAGATTCCGCAACTCGCCGTCACCGAGATCAACCGCACCCGCTTCGACGATGACGAGGAGGCCCGCCAGACCAAGCCGTGGACGCTCGACATCAAGGCGCAGGGCCGCAACCGGCTGATCGTCACCGGCATGGGTCTCGATTCCGAATGGCGCGCCGATCTCGCCATCAGCGGCCGCGCCGCCCAGCCGAACATCAAGGGCGCCGCCGATCTGGTGCGCGGCACCTATGAATTCGCCGGCCGCCGCTTCGACCTGACGCGCGGGCAGATCCGCTTCCCCGGCGGCTATCCCGCCGATCCGACGCTGGATATCGTCGCCGAGGCCGACGTCCAGGGCCTGTCGGCGACGATCCGGGTCGGCGGCACCGGCCAGCGCCCCGAAATCACCTTCGCCAGCGTCCCCGCCCTGCCCGAGGACGAGGTGCTGTCGCGCCTGCTGTTCGGCACCTCGATCGCCAACCTGTCGGCGCCGGAGGCCTTGCAGCTGGCCGCCGCCGTCGCCTCGCTGCGGCAGGGCGGCTCCACCGCCGGCCTCAACCCGCTGACCCGCGTCGGCAAGGCGATCGGCGTCGACCGCCTGCGCATCGCGCCCGGCAATCAGGACAATGGCCAGGGCGCGATGCTGGCGGCGGGCAAATATCTCAGCCGGCGCGTCTATGTCGAGGTCGCCTCCGATGCGCAGGGCAACAGCGCCACCCAGATCGAGGTCGAGCTGACGCGCTGGCTGTCGGTGCTGTCGCGCCTGTCGACGCTCGGCGAAACCAGCGTCAACGTGCAGGTGCGGCGCGACTACTGACTGTCGAGCAGCGCGCGCGTGGCCGGGTGCGCCGGGGCGGCGATAACATCGTCCACCGGCCCCTCCTCGACGATGCGGCCGGCATCCATCACCACCAGCCGGTGGCACAAGGCCCGCGCCAGCGCCAGCTCGTGGGTGATGAACAGCAGGGCGAGGCGGCGCGTGGCGATCAGCCCGCGCAGCAAGGCGACGACCTGCGCCTGCACCGTGACGTCGAGCGCGCTGGTCGCCTCGTCGGCGATCAGCAGCGCCGCGCCGGCGGCCAGCGCCCGCGCAATGGCGACGCGCTGGGCCTGCCCGCCCGACAGCGCCGAGGGGCGGCGTTCGACCAGCTCGGGGGCAAGGCCGACCTCCGCCATCAGCGCCGCCAGCCGCGCCGGGTCGAGGTGCCCACTCGCCGGATCGGCCCCTTCCGCGATCGCCCGACCGGCCGGCCACAGCGGGTCGAGGCTGTCGACCGGGTCCTGCGCGACGATCTGGATGGCGCGCCGCTGCTCGAAACTCAACCGGCCGCGCGGCGGCAGCGCGGCGCCGCGCCATGTCAGCCGCCCGGCGTTCATCGGCCCGAGCCGCCCGAGCGCACAGGCCAGCGTCGACTTGCCGGAGCCGGAGCCACCGACCAGCGCCACCGCCTCGCCCTCGCGGATGACGATGTCGGCATCAGCGACCGCGTCGAACGTCCCGGCGCGCCAGCCCTGACGGCGGAACCGCACGCCGATCCCCCGCCCCTCCAGCAAGGGCGCGCCGGCCGGCGGCGGCGTTGCGCGCGGGGCATCCATGCGCGGCGCGGCGGCGACGAGAGCGCGGGTATAGGGCTGGGCGGGTGCCGCGATCAGGGTACGCGCCGGCCCCTGCTCCACCATTCGCCCGCCGCGCATGACGACGATCTCATCGG
>CAZACH010000324.1:0-2132 GCA_964483275.1 uncultured Sphingomonadaceae bacterium
CGATCAGCGGCCGGGCGATGGAGGTGCCGAGCAGGTACAGCCCCTCATACAGCGCATTGGCGCGCATCATCGGGAAGACATAATCCTTCACGAACTCCTCGCGCAGGTCGTCGATGAAGATATGCTCTTCCCGCACGCCCATCAGCCGCGCCTTCTGCCGGGCCGGCTCCAGCTCCTCACCCTGCCCCAGATCGGCGGTGAAGGTCACGACCTCGCAATTATAGGTCTGTTGCAGCCATTTCAGGATGACGCTGGTGTCGAGGCCGCCGGAAAAGGCGAGAACGATGCGGTTGACGGTGTCGGACATGATGCGATGGGGCCTTCCCTGATCGGCGCGAATATGCGCGCGCCGGTATCAGCCGGAGCGGCCAAGCGCAACCGCCCCTGCACTTTGACGGGGCGAGTCAGTCCGGCTCGCCGCCTATTCCGATGCCGTCCGCCCCGACCCGCCGCGCACCGTCGATATCGCGCGCCATCCGCTCCCGTTCAGCGAGCGCCGCCGCCTTCTCCGCCCTGGTCCGGCCGAATTTCACCCGATTGGCGTCGGCGGCACGCGCCTTGTCGATACGCGCCCGCGCCTTGCGTACCTGCCGCAGATTGACGATATCGCCCATATCCTGCCTCCCATCAGACGCGGCATAGCGGCGTGTAGCGACGCGCGCCAGACGCATTGGGACATCGCCCTGTCATGATGCGCGTGGAGCGGGTAGCGGGGATCGAACCCGCATCACAAGCTTGGAAGGCTAGTGCTCTACCATTGAGCTATACCCGCGTCGCAAGCGCGCTCTTGCCATCATCGGCCACGCTTCGTCAACGCGCCGCGTGGCCTCGCCCGGACCGGCTCAATAGCCGGGCAGCGCCTGGGCGTGGCGGCCCCAGCCGCGCAATGGTGTCGACTGCGCGCGCTTCACCAGCTCGGCGGCGTCGGTGACGGTGAAGCGTGCCGGCGTGGTGATGTCCGCCAGTTCTTCCCACAGGACCGGCGCGGCGACGGGGGCGTTGGGGCGCGAGCGGGCGGAATAGGGCAGGATGGCGGTGGCGCCGCGCTGGTTGCGCAGCCAGTCGAGGAAGATGCGGCCCTTGCGCTGGACCTTCTTCATATTGGCGGTGAAGCGTTCCGGCTGGCTCTGCGCCAGCGCGCGGGCGAAGCGGCTGGCGAAGTCTTTGACCTGGTCCCAGTCCGCCGTCGCGTCGAGCGGCACCACGACATGGATGCCCTTCCCGCCCGACAGCAGCGGGAAGCTGACGAGGCCGAGTGCCGCCAGTTCCTCCTTCACGCGCACCGCCGCCGATTTCACGTCGCCAAAGTCCAGCCCCTCGTCGGGGTCGAGGTCGAACACCATGCGGTCGGGGCGCTCGACATCCTCCACCTTCGCGCCCCAGCCGTGAAACTCGATCGTCCCCATCTGCACGCAGGTCAGCAGGCCGGCGAGGTCATCGACATAGAGATAAGGTTCGACCGCGCCGTCCTTCTCGCGGATCGGCACATGGTGGACGGCCTCGCCGAAGCTGCCGGCGTCATGCTTCTGGAAGAAGCAATGCTTCGCCCGGCCCTGCGGACAGCGGACGAGGCTGACGGGCCGGTTCGCGAGCCAGTCGAGCAGGGGCTCGGCGACTTCGGCATAATAGGCGGCAAGCCCACCCTTGGTGATGCGCGCTTCCGGGAAGATGACGCGATCGGGATTGCTGATCTTCACCGGCAGTTCGGTGGGGGTGGCGGCCGCGGGTGTCGCGAGCGTTTCCGCTTTCACCTCGGCGGCCGGCTTATCCTCGCGCAGGCCGAGATAGCTCGGATGTCTGAGCACGCCGTCGCCGGTGAACTCAGTGAAGGCGATTTCCGCCACAAGCGCGGGCCGGAGCCAGTGCGCGCCGCGCGTCGCCGCGCAGGGCGCATCCTTCACCGGCGGGGTCTTGCGCGCCAGCGGCTTCATGCGGGCAAGCAGGGCCTCGATGGTCGCGGCATTGAAGCCGGTGCCGACCTTGCCGGCATAGCGCAGCCCATCCGCGTCATTGAGGCCGAGGAGCAGCGAGCGAAATCCCCGCCCCTTGTCGCTCGCCAGCCAGCCGATGACGACGAACTCCTGCCGGCGCGTGCATTTGGTCTTGAGCCAGTTCTGGCTGCGGCGGCCGCG
>CAZACH010000325.1:0-2120 GCA_964483275.1 uncultured Sphingomonadaceae bacterium
GGGCAGGGCGAGCAGCCAGCGGGGATGGTCCAGCCCCTTTGCGAAGGCGGTGACGGCCAGCCCCGGCGCCGGGGTGGGCATTTCGCCTTCCCGCCAGCCGATCGCTTCGGCGACCTTCACCGTGGGAAACAGGGTCTCGTTGGGCTTGGGCAGCTTGGGCTGGGTGCCGCTGCCGTCCGCCACGGTCAGCGAGGCGGATTCGCCACAGGCCGCAAGCAGCAGCGGGATGGCGAGCAGGATGGGGGTAGTGCGCACGACAGCCTCCGACAGGATTTGCTCGATTGGGAACGATGGCGATTGGACTCAACCGGCCAGCCGCGCCGCCGTTCCCCTATTCCTCGGCCGCCGCGCCGACCGGCGGGGGGTGCAGGCGCAGCCGTTCGATCCGGCGCGAATCCCCGGCGATGGTCTCCAGCCGCCAGCCGCTGGGATGTTCGACGATGTCGCCGACCTCCGGCACCCGGCCGGCGAGCAGGATGACGAGGCCGCCGAGCGTATCGACCTCGTCCTCCTCGTCGATCAGCCGCGCGTCGACCTCGGACGCCAGATCCTCCAGCAAGGCGCGCGCATCCGCCTCGAACAGCCCATCGGGCAGGGGCGTGATCAGGCCCTGCGGCGTCTCGTCATATTCATCCTCGATCTCGCCGACGATCTCCTCGACGATATCCTCGATGGTGACGAGGCCGTCCGTTCCGCCGAACTCGTCGATGACGATGGCAAGATGGGTGCGCTCCGACCGCATCCGCGCCAGCAGGTCCAGCACGCCCATCGATTCGGGCACGAACAGCACGGGGCGGATCAGGTTGTCGAGCGCTGGCGGCGGCTGCGACGGCGCCTTCGCCAGATGCGCATAGACATCCTTGACGTGAATCATGCCGACGATCTTGTCGAGCTCGCCGCGATAGACCGGGATGCGGCTGTGCCCCGCTTCGACGAACAGCTCGACCAGTTCGGTGAAGCTTCTGTCCAGATCGAAGGCGATGATCTCGCCGCGCGTGACGGCGGCCTCGGAGACGCCCTTCTCGCCGAAATGCAGGAGGTTGAGCAGCATCTGCCGCTCCACGGGGCTGAGGTCGCCGGGGCCGAGCCGTTCGCCTTCCTCCTCCTCCAGCGCTTCTTCGAGCCGGTCGCGCAGGCTCGTTTCGCCTTCTCCGAACAACAAGGCGCGGAGGCTCCCGAACAGGGAGACCCCGCCGCCGCTAGATCGCTCGTCGTCGGGCATTATTCAGTTCTCGCTCACTTGATACGGGTCGGGGATGCCGAGCCGTGCCAGTGCGGCGCGTTCCATGGATTCCATGGCTTCCGCCTCTGCCTCCCCCTGTTCATGGTCGAATCCTAGCAAATGAAGCAGGCCGTGGACAATCAGGTGCGTGGCATGGGTTTGCACCTCGACCTTCTTCGCCGCCGCCTCCGCCGCGCAGACCCCGGCGGCGAGGACGATGTCGCCCAGCAGCACCTCGCCGTCGTCGCTGTTGGCGAGCGCTTCGATGAGGTCGGGCTGGACCATCGGGAAGGACAGGACGTTGGTCGGCTTGTCCTTGTGACGATAATCGGCATTCAGCGCCTGCACTTCCGCGTCGGAGGTCAGGCGGATCGACACCTCCACCGCGAAGCGCGCGCGGTCGAGGCCGCCATGCGGCGTCTGGTCCAGCGCCGCGCGGCATGCCTCGGCGGCCAGCGCCGCCCAGTCGATCCGCTTGTCCCAGCCTTGCTCGACCTGGGTCTCAACGACGAGCATCCGGCCCCTCATAGGCTTCGACGATGCGGCCGACCAGCGGATGGCGGACGACGTCGGCCGCGCTGAAGCGGATGGTGCCGATACCGTCCACGCCCTCCAGCCGCCACACGGCGTCGGCAAGGCCCGACTTGCCGGCATCGGGCAGGTCGACCTGGTTGGGGTCGCCGCACACCACCATGCGGCTGCGCATGCCGAAGCGGGTCAGGAACATCTTCATCTGCTGCGGCGTGGTGTTCTGCGCCTCGTCGAGGATGACGAAGGCGTCGGCGAGCGTGCGGCCGCGCATGAAGGCGATCGGCGCGACCTCGATCTCGCCGCTGGCGATGCGGCGTTCGACCTGTTCGGTCGGCAGCATGTCGTAGAGCGCATCGTAGAGCGGGCG
>CAZACH010000326.1:0-2116 GCA_964483275.1 uncultured Sphingomonadaceae bacterium
CTGGAAATAGAGCTGGAACCAGAGCGGCGGCGGCGCGGGCCGGGCGAGTTCGGCCGCCGCCGCGCGCGCGGCGTCGGCTATGTCCTCCAGCGGGATGCTGGACAAGGTGCTGACCACCATCGTCGTGTCGAGGGCGGTCGCGGCACTGATGGTCGCCACCTCGCCCTGCGGATGGGCGAGCCGGTGATAGGCGACGGGCGCAAGGAGGATCGGCGCGGCATGGCGCAGGCCGAACAGCTCCAGCCCGGTCGTCGCGCCGCGCATGTCCGCCAGCATGCGCGGCACCAGCCGATGCCGGTCGAACTGCGCCCGGTTGGACGCGAGCGAGGTTTCCGCGTCGGCGCCGGCCTGGATATGATGCCAGGATGCAGGCGGCATATGGGCCTGCGCGCGTCTCTCATAATCGGCGAGGCCACGAAGATCGCCGGGGATCGCGGTCAAAGGCGGCTGCGGCGTGGACGATGCGGTCATGTGACCGACCATTGCCGCAACAGATTGTGGTAAACGCCGGTGAGCGGATCAATCGAGGCATGGCCGGGATGGTCGGCGGTCAATTGCTGGATCGCGCCATCCAGCTCGAACAGGGTCTTGCGCTGGACCTCGGAGGGCACGAGGCTCTGGGTCCAGAAGAAGGATGCGAGGCGGGCGCCCCTGGTGACGGGCGTGACGCGATGATGGCTGGTGCCGGGATAGATCACCATGTCCCCCGCCGGCAGCTTCACCCGGTGATCGCCATAGCTGTCCTCGACGACCAGCTCGCCGCCTTCATATTCGCCCGGATCGTTCAGGAACAGGGTGCAGGATATGTCGGTGCGGACATAGGCATCGGCGCCGGGCATGCGGAACAGGGCGTTGTCGACATGATTGCCATAGCTGCCGCCGCCCTCATAGCGGTTGAAGCGCGGCGGCAGCACCCGCAGCGGCAGCGCGGCGGCGATGAACAGCGGACTGCGGCCAAGCCGGTCGAGGATGAGGTTGCCGAGGTCGCGCGCGACCGGGCTGTCGAGCGGCAATTGGAGGTTGCTCTTGACGTGGACGGCCTGGTGCCCGGCCGTCGCGCGGCCATCTTCCCATGTCGCCCGGCCAAGCGCCTCGCGCACCTGCTTCACGTCCGCGTCGGACAGCAGCCCCGGAATCCGGAGCATCATGATTCGGACGATCCGACAAGACGCCGATCGTCCTTTGCACTGTTCTGCTGAAAAGCGGTATCCGGCCCTGCTTCTATTCTCATCGGTCCTGCAACACGAAGGGGATTTCGACGAGCCCCCTTACCATGACCGCCGTTCCTCCGCGACGGGTCGGGGACCAGCGCCAGCGCCGCACCGCATGCAGCGCCGCCTGATCGAGGCGGTCGAAACCGCTGCTGCGGGAAATGGAGATATTCGCGACGCGGCCGTCAACCCCGAGCACGACCATGAGCACCACGGTCCCCTGCTCCCGCTTGCGACGGGATTCATGGGGATAGCGCGGCGGCGCCGCCGCAATCATCTTCGAGGAAAGATCGCCCACGCTTTCAATGGCCGGCGGGGCGGATTGCGGCGCCGGCGCCGGCGGTCCCGGTATCGAAATTTCCGGCGCAGGCGTCGGCGAGGTCATGATCTGCACGGGGGGCAGCGGCGACCTGACGAGCGGCGGCGGCGCGACGACCGGCGTCGGTGCCCGCACCTCCTCGACCGGCTCGGGCGGCGGCTCCGGTGGCGGCGGCGCCGGCGGCGCGGCAAGCGAATGCACGTCGAAAACGGCGAGGCTGCTCTCCTGCTTTTTCATGGTCGCGATATTCATCGTGAGCAGCGAAGCGAGCAGGCCGCCGACAAGGATGACGGAGCCGGCCATCGCCAACGGATTGAGCCGCTTTTCCTCGCCATAGCGCGCGCGTTCGCGGACGGCGGGCAAGGCAATGACCTCGGCCACAGATGGCGTGTCGTCCGCCGTGTCTTCGGCCTCGACCCGCCGGACCATTGAAGCGTGACCTGTCAAATTTCCCAGCCCCGTCAGGGTTGCCCCACGCACCCCATTCTATTGAGAAGCATTCGCATATCAAAAGCGCATCGCTTCGTCGAGGCCCAATATGCGCGTGCGGCGCCTCCCCCGCCCGGCCCTCGGATTTCCCGGTATT
>CAZACH010000327.1:0-2096 GCA_964483275.1 uncultured Sphingomonadaceae bacterium
TCTTTTCGACCGGGGACCACATCACCGGCTTGGCGCCGCGATAGAGCTGGCCGCTCTCCGCGAACTTGAGCAGCTCGCCGGCGATGGTCGCCTCGGCCTCATAGGTCATGGTGAGGTAGGGATCGTCCCAGTCGCCCATCACGCCCAGCCGCTTGAACTGGTCGCGCTGGGTGCCGACCCACTTGTCGGCATAGGCGCGGCATTCGGCGCGGAACTGGACGGGGTCGACCTCGTCCTTGTTCAGCTTCTTGGCGCGATAGGCCTCCTCGACCTTCCATTCGATCGGCAGGCCGTGGCAGTCCCAGCCCGGCACATAGGGCGCGTCCTTGCCGGCAAGGCTCTGCGAACGCACGATGACGTCCTTGAGCACCTTGTTCATGGCGTGGCCCATATGGATGTCGCCATTGGCATAGGGCGGCCCGTCGTGGAGGATGAAGCGCTCGCGCCCCGCCCGCTCACGGCGCAGGCGATCATACAGGCCGATCTTCGCCCAGCGTTCGAGAATGCCCGGCTCCTTCTGCGCGAGGCCGGCCTTCATCGGAAAGGCGGTCTTCGGCAGGAAGACGGTGTTGCGGTAGTCGGGTTTTTCGGGCGAGTCTGACATGCCCCGGCCCTTATCGGGCGACGGCGGGGGCGGCAAGGCGGCGCCGCGCCTCTTCGCTGTCGCGGTCCATCTGCTCGACCAGCGGCTCCAGCCCGTCGAACTTCATTTCGGGGCGGAGATAGGAGATCAGCTCCACCTCGATGCGGCGGCCATAGAGGTCGCCGTGGAAGTCGAAGAAATGCGGCTCCAGCAGCAGCTTGGGGGGGTCGAACATCGGCCGCACGCCCAGATTCGCGACGCCCGCCAGCACCCGCCCGTCATCCAGCCGGCCGCGCACCGCATAGATGCCGAAGGCCGGCCGCTGATAATCGTCGATATCCATATTGGCGGTCGGATAGCCGATGGTGCGGCCGAGCTTGTCGCCATGCTGGACGATGCCGGCGATGGCGAAGGGGCGGGTCAGCATCCGCGCCGCGGCTTCCGGGTCGCCATCGGCGAGCGCCTGCCGAATGCCCGACGAGCTGACGACCCTGCCGTCGCTGCTGACCGGCGCGATGGTTTCGGCGGTGAAACCAAGCTCCGCGCCCATCCGCGCCAGCAGCTCGGCATTGCCGCGACGGCCCTTGCCGAAGGTGAAGTCGCGGCCGGTGACGACTCCGGCGATGCCGAGCCGCCCGACCAGCCAGTCGCGCACGAAGTCCTCCGCCGTCACCCCGGCGAAGGGCGTGTCGAAGGCATAGACCACCGCGGCATCCGCCCCCGCCCGCTCGAACAGGTCGAGCCGCTGCTGGACGGAGGTGAGCTGGAACGGCGGCGCCTCGGGCGCGAAATGGCGGACGGGATGGGGATGGAAGGTGGCGATCAGGGCCGGGCGCCCTTCCGCCTTCGCCCGCGCAAAGGCGGCCCCCGCCACCGCCTGATGGCCAAGGTGAAATCCGTCGAAATTGCCGAGCGCGACGATCCCCCCGCGCAACGTCGCGGGTGCCGTCGCGCCGCCGTCGAGACGCTCCATCATCCGGCCCTATAGAAAGCCGGTGCGGATATGCCAATCACGCATCGCGCCGTGCCAGCGTGACGAAGCTATGGGCGGGCGCATCCCCAAGCGCCAGATGATCCTCCCGCGCGGTTTCGGTCCAGTGCTGCGGGTCGGGCGGCGGCATCATCGTGTCGCCCGCGATGTCGCCGTGCACCTCGGTCAGTTCGATGCGCCGGGCGGCATCCATGAACAGCGCGAAAATCTCCGCCCCGCCGATCACCGAGACACGCGGCGCGTCACCCACCAGCGCGAGCGCCGCCGCGACACTGCCCGCGACCTCGGCGCCCTCCGCTCGCCAGTCGGTGGCGCGAGTGAGGACGATATGGCGGCGGCCCGGCAACAGGCGGCCGAGGCTGTCGAAAGTCCTGCGTCCCATGATCATCGGCGCGCCCATGGTCAGCGCCTTGAAGCGCTTGAGGTCGGCCGGGATGCGCCATGGCAGACCATTGTCGCGGCCGATCACGCCATTGTCGGCGCGCGCCACGACGAGGACAATTTCCGGCCCGTTCATACCGC
>CAZACH010000328.1:0-2088 GCA_964483275.1 uncultured Sphingomonadaceae bacterium
GACCGAGACTGAGCGGCTGCGCCGCGAGGTCGAGCAGCTCAAGGTCCGCGCCGGTCATGATGACGAACTCACCGGCAATTCGCAGGCGATCAACGGCGTTCGCGCCACCATCAAGCGCGTCGCGCAGACCGGCAGCCGCGTGCTGATCACCGGCCCGGCGGGCGCCGGCAAGGAGGTCGCGGCCCGCCTCCTGCACCTGTGGAGCCCGCGCTCATCCGGCCCGTTCGTCGTGGTCAGCGCGGCACGGATGGAGCCGGAACGGGTCGAGGCCGAGCTGTTCGGGGTGGAGGAGGGCGATGTCGTCCGCCCCGGCCTGCTCGAACAGGCGCATGGCGGCACGCTGTTCCTCGACGAGGTGGCGGACATGCCGCTGACCACTCAGGGCAAGATATTGCGCGTGCTGACCGACCAGAGCTTCACCCGCGTCGGCAGTATGCGGGTGGTGAAGGTGGACGTGCGGGTCGTCTCCTCGACCGTGCGCGACCTTGCGGAGGAAATCGGGGAGGGGCGTTTCCGCGAGGATCTGCTCTATCGCCTCAATGTCGTGCCGCTGCACATTCCGCCGCTGGCCGAGCGACGCGACGACATCCTGACGCTCGCCAATCATTTCCTCGCCCGCTACGCCGCCGAGCGCCGCCTGCCGCCGCCGGAACTGAGCGACGAGGCGGCGGCGGTGCTGCAAAGCTTCGACTGGCCGGGCAATGTCCGACAGTTGCGCAACGTCATCGAGCGCACGCTGATCCTGACCCCGCTGGACCGCATCCACCGCATCGAGGTCGACCAGATGCCGGCGGAGCTGGTGAGCAGTGTCGATCAGCCGGCGACCAGCGTGCATTCGATCATGGGCACGCCGCTGCGCGAGGCGCGGGAGACTTTCGAGCGGGAGTATCTGGCGGCGCAAATCAAGCGGTTTTCCGGCAATATCTCGCGCACCGCCGCCTTCATCGGCATGGAGCGGTCGGCGCTTCATCGGAAACTCAAATCCCTTGGTCTCACCGAAGCGCGCGACGAGGCGATCGAATAGGATCGATTATCGAGGGAGATGGTTTACCTTGGCCGTCGGAAGGGTTATTTATGGTGCGCTGCGGCATAGGGCCGCAGCAGACGTCGCCGGTCGAACGGCGCACTGCGGGCCAGTGCAGCCCGCCAAGAATGGGAGGCCATGATGGCCGAAAAAGCGAACAACCTTCAGGACGTATTCCTCAACACCGTCCGCAAGACCAAGACGCCGGTGACGATGTTCCTGGTCAAGGGCGTGAAGCTGCAGGGCTTCATCACCTGGTTCGACAATTTCTCGGTGCTGCTGCGCCGCGACGGCCAGTCGCAGCTGGTCTACAAGCACGCCATCTCGACGGTCATGCCCGCCAACCCGATCAGCCTTGTCGACATCGACAACAAGGCCGACGAGGATTGACGATAGATATTTCGCCCGGTGACCGGGAGGGCGTCACGCGCGGGACGCGCGCGCTGGTCGTCCTCCCCGACCTTGGCGAAAGGAAGAATCGCGACCCGGAGGCGCGTCTCGCCGAAGCTGTCGGCCTCGCCGCGGCGATCGGGCTGGACATCGTCGGCGAGCGCATCCTCCGGGTGCGCGGTGCGCGCGCCGCGACCTTGCTCGGGCCGGGCCAGGTCGAGGCGCTGCATCACGAAGTGGAAGACAGCGGCGCCGAGCTGGTGGTGATCGATCATGCGATCGGCCCGATCCAGCAGCGCAATCTGGAAAAAGGCCTTGGCGCCAAGGTCATCGACCGTACGGGCCTGATCCTCGAGATATTCGGCGAACGCGCGGCGACGCGGGAAGGGCGCCTGCAGGTCGAGCTTGCCCACCTCGATTATCAGCAGGGGCGTCTGGTGCGGTCGTGGACCCACCTCGAACGGCAGCGCGGCGGCTTCGGCTTTCTGGGCGGGCCGGGCGAAACCCAGATCGAGACCGACCGCCGGCTGATCCGCGAGCGCATGGCCAAGATCAGGCGCGAACTCGCGGAAGTGACGCGCACGCGCGGCCTTCACCGGGCGCGGCGGCAACGCGCGCCATGGCCGGTGATCGCGCTGGTGGGCTATACCAATGCCGGCAAATCGACGCTGTTC
>CAZACH010000329.1:0-2079 GCA_964483275.1 uncultured Sphingomonadaceae bacterium
CCGGCGCGACGTCTTCCGACGCGACATCGGCTTCGGCCACGGCGTGCGCGACGGGCGCATCCTCGACGGGCGCGTCCATGCGGGGGCGCGTTTCACGCCGGGGGGCACGGGACCGCCGATCCTCGCTGCGGCCATTGCCGCCGACATCGCTGTCCGATCCACCGGCGGCGGCGCGGTCATCGCCGCTCTCGCCGAATTCGGCATCGGCGAGAATGCGGGCCGGACCGGGCAGGCCGGTCAGGTCGATACGGTCGGCATCCTCGCCGTCCGCACCGAATTCCTCCTCACGGAGATTATTCTCGCGCGGGCGCGGCCGCATCTCTTCCTGGCGGCTGCGCTGCTCGGCGAGCAGGCGAAAATAATGGTCGGCGAACTGGAGATAATATTCTGCCTGAACGCGATCGCCCTGCATCTGGGCGTCGCGCGCCAGAGTCTTGTATTTTTCGTGCAACTGATGCGCGTTGCCGCGCTGCCGGTTATCAATGCGGTTGCCATCCGCCATGGAGCGCCCGCCACCATTTTGGGGACGCGGTCCATTATTCCGACCGCGACGACGGCCATTCTGACGATTGTTGATCAAGTTGCCTCTATCCCTCTGCCGGGGCGAGCACACAGGCCACCCACGCGGTAGAATCCTGATCTTGCAACACTCAGCGGCGCGGCAGTTCAAAGCCACTCCGCCTTCGCAGAAACACCGGCGCCAACCGCCGATGGATGCTTTGGGGATCAGGGGCGGGGGTCCTCAGCAACCGGCCCGCTCCCGGCCTACATAACGACGGGATGGGTGTAATCCAAGTCTAAACTTGGGTGCGACGCAAAAGAATCGCACGATCGCGTCCGGCAAGGTCGACACGAACTTCGGCGGCCAGTCCATGCGCTTCGGCCAGGCTGCGCACCGCAGCCGCCTGGCGATGCCCGATCTCAAGGATCGCCAGGCCGGCCGGGGCCAGCAACCGCCGGATTTGCGGCATCAGCACCCGGTAATCGTCCAGCCCGTCCGCACCCGCGAACAGCGCGCTCGATGGCTCATGCAACGCCACGTCGGGCGGCAAGCGCGCGCCAGCCTCCACATAAGGCGGGTTGCACAGGATGAGGTCGAACGGCCCGGCCACGCCTTCGCCCCAATCGCCCTCGCGGATTTCCGCGCGATCGGCGAGGCCGAGCGCCCGCGCATTGCGGCTTGCGACCGCGACCGCTCCGGCCGATCGGTCGATTCCGACGCCGCGCGCCTCGGGCCATTCGGCAAGCGTCGCGAGCAGCAGCGCCCCGCTGCCCGTCCCCAGATCGAGGATCGCGGCGGGCGGCGCGACGCAATTGGCCAGCGCCGCCTCGATCAGGGTTTCACTGTCGGGTCGCGGGATAAGGACATCGGGCGTGACGCCCAGCTCCAGCGTCCAGAAGGCGCGGCGGCCGAGGATATAGGCCACCGGCTCGTGCCCGGCCCGCCGCGCCACCAGCCCGGCGAAGGCCGCCGGAACCGCCCCGCCCATGCCCGACAGCAGCATCGCCTCGCGCGAGACGCCCAGCGCCTCGGCCATCAGCAGTTCCGCGTCCAGTCTCGGCGTCTCGCTGCCGTCCGCCAACCGCGCCGCCGCCAGCGCCACCGCTTCGCGGACCGTGGCCGGTTCAGCCATCCATGCCGGCGAGATTGGCGAGCCGCGCCGCCTGATCCTCGGCGATCAGGGCGGAGACGACATCCTCCAGCGCCGGGCCTTCCAATATCTCGGGCAGGCGGTGCAGGGTCAGGTTGATGCGGTGGTCGGTGACGCGGCCCTGCGGGAAATTATAGGTGCGGATGCGCTCCGAGCGGTCACCGGAGCCGACCATCGACTTGCGCGCATCGGCGCGGGCGCTCGCCACCTTGTTACGCTCCAGCTCGAACAGGCGGGCGCGCAGCACCTTCATCGCCTTGGCCTTGTTCTTGTGCTGGGATTTCTCGTCCTGCTGGCTGACGACCAGTCCCGAGGGGATGTGCGTGATGCGGACCGCGCTGTCGGTGGTGTTGACCGACTGGCCGCCCGGCCCCGACGAGCGGAACACGTCGATGCGCAGGTCCTTCTCGTCGATATGGACGTCGAC
>CAZACH010000330.1:0-2054 GCA_964483275.1 uncultured Sphingomonadaceae bacterium
CTGGTCGGCGGCCTCGTCGGCGTCGCCATCCACTGGCTGGACGGCTGGCTTTAGGATGGCGGCGCCGGCCCGCACCCCCACCCGGCCACCCACGAGCGTATCCCGAATGGATGGCCGGGTGGGGGTGCGGGCCGGCGCCGCCTGATAGGATTCCTACCCGTTCACAACGCTGTCATCGACCTTCAGCCAGAATGGCGCTTTAGAAATCGACGGCGATGCCCTTCTTCTCCCAATCGCCATAGCGCGTCGGCTCCAGGCCCTCGCGACGGCCACCGCTCTCGTCGACCGGCGCGATTGGCTGAGGTGCCGGCACCGGCGGGCTGGGGGACAGGTGGGCGGGGGGCTTCACCCAGTCGGGACGACGATTCTGATTGGCCATGGCGGCATGGTAGCGCTTGATTATCGCCAGGGCGATTCCGAAATTCCCCGAAGGAGGTTATGGGAACCGGATGAATCAGTTCAAGACGATGTTGCTGATCGCGGCGATGACCGCGTTGTTCATGGCGCTGGGCTATACGCTCGGCGGCACCGGGGGCATGATGATTGCCTTCGTGGTGGCCGCGGGCATGAACCTGTTCGCCTATTGGAACGCCGACAAGCTGGTGCTGCGCATGCACGGCGCGCGGCAGGTCGACGCCGCCTCCGCCCCCGAATTTTACGCCCTGGTCCGCGACCTTGCGGCGCGCGCGAACCTGCCGATGCCCAAAGTCTATATCGTCGACACGCCGCACCCCAACGCCTTCGCCACCGGGCGCAACCCCGAGAATGCGGCCGTCGCCGCGACCACCGGCCTGCTCCAGATCCTCGACCGCGACGAGATCGCCGGCGTGATGGCGCATGAACTGGCGCATGTGAAGAACCGCGACACGCTGATCATGACGATCACCGCGACCATCGCCGGCGCCATCTCGATGCTGGCCAGTTTCGCCATGTTCGCGCCGCGCGGTGGCGAGCGTGGCGGTGGCGGCATGATCGCCACGCTGGTCGCGATGATCGCGGCGCCGCTTGCCGCATCGCTGGTCCAGATGGCGATCAGCCGGACGCGCGAATATGGCGCGGACAAGGCCGGCGGCGAGATTTCGGGCAATCCCCGCGCACTTGCCTCGGCCCTCGCCAAGTTGCAGCGCGGCGTGCAGGTGACGCACAATCCGGTGGCGGAGCGCAATCCCGCGACCGCCAACCTCTACATCATGCACCCGGCCATCGGGCACGGCATGGACAATCTGTTCTCCACCCACCCGAATACCGAGAACCGGATTGCCGCGCTCGAAGCGCAGGCGACGGCGATGGGCGGCCTGCCGCCACGCTCCCCGCCCGCCGCACGCCGGCCGGCTTCGACGCCATCGACGCGCCGCAGCGCGCTCGACCCCACCGCTCGTGGCCGGTCGCGCAACCCTTGGGGCTGAACAAGGCCGAACCGCCCGGCGTCGGCGCGCGCCGGGCGGCCTTGCGCCTGATCGACGCCGTGCTGCGCCAGGGGCTGCCGCTGGAAGCAGCGCTTGAGCGGGCCACCGCCGGCCTTGCGCCCTCCGACCGTGGGCTGGCCCATGCCATCGCCGCTGCGACGCTGCGCTGGCTGCCCGATCTCGACCGCCTGATCGACGGCGCCACGCAGCGTCCGCTGCCGGACGACGCCAAGGCCCGCAGCGTGCTGCGCCTCGCGCTCGCCCAGGCACTGATTCTCGAAACGCCGCCCCACGCCGCCATTTCCACCGCCCTGCCGCTGGTCGAGGGCGGGCCGCGCCGGCTGGTGCATGGCGTCTTCGGCGCCCTCAACCGCCAAAACACGCGCCTGCCGGAGCATCCTTCACTACCGTACCCGGTCGCCCTGCGCTGGCAGGCGGGTTGGGGCGACGCGATGACGATGGGCGCCGCCATTGCCCTGTCGGCCCAGCCGCCGACCGACCTGACCCTCGCGGCGGGCGAGGATGCCGCGCAATGGGCGGAAAAGCTCGGCGGCACGTCGCTCGCCCCCGGCCATGTCCGCTTGCCGCCGGGTCGGGTCGACGCGCTCGAAGGCTTTGCCGAGGGCCGCTGGTGGGTGCAGGACATCG
>CAZACH010000331.1:0-2038 GCA_964483275.1 uncultured Sphingomonadaceae bacterium
CGGCGACACGCAGATCGAGATCATCCACCAGCAGAACGACGTGCCCAGCCTCTACAGAGAATTCATCGCTGCGGGCCGCAACGGACTTCAGCACATCTCCGGCTTCTGCGACAGCCGGGAGGCCTTCGACGCGCGCCGCGACGCGGCGCTGGCGGCGGGGATAAGCCCGGCTCAGGAAGGCGCGATCGGCGGCGTGCGCTTCTGCTATTTCGATACCGAGCGGACCAGCGGCGGCGTCGCCTGCGAAATCTCGGAATCCGACATGGAAGGCCCACGCGAGCTGTTCGCCGGCATTCGCGCCGAAGCCGCGATATGGGACGGCAGCAACCCGCTCCGCCCGCTTATCATCGAATGAGCCGGCACGACTATATCATCGTCGGCGCCGGTTCGGCCGGCTGCGTCCTGGCAAACCGGCTCTCCGCCGATCCCGGCAAGCGCGTGCTGCTGATCGAGGCGGGCGGGCCGGACACCAGCCCACTGATCCCCGTGCCGATCGCCATCGGCAAGACGCTGTTCGATCCAAAGCTGTGCTGGTATTTCCCGACCGAGCCGGAACCGGGCAACGGCAACGAGCCGCGCATGTTCATGCGCGGCAAGGTGCTCGGCGGGTCGAGTTCGGTCAACGGCATGGTCTATTGCCGGGGCCAGCCGGAGGATTATGACGGCTGGGCGGACCTCGGCTGCACCGGCTGGGGCTGGGACACGATGGCCCGCGCCTTCCGCGCGATCGAGGACCATGAACTCGGCGCCGACGAAGTGCGGGGCGCCGGCGGCCCCCTCCACGTGTCGATCCGCAACGATCGTACGCCCGTCACCGAAGCCATTCTCGATGCCGCCAACGCCCTCGGCACGCCCCGGCGCGAGGACGTCAACCGGCCCGACCAGCACGGGATCGGCTATTGCCCGGTCACCATCCGGCGCGGCCGCCGGGTGAGCGCCGCCGATGCCTTCCTGAAGCCCGCGCGCGGTCGCGAGAACCTCGAAATCGTGACCGGCGTCGAGGTCGAGCGCATCCTCATAGAGGGGAACCGCGCCGTCGGTGTCGCCGGTCGCGGCCCCGAAGGCCCGGTCGACTATCGCACGGACGGCGAGGTCATCCTGAGCGCCGGCACGATCCAGAGTCCCAAGCTGCTGATGCTGTCGGGCATCGGCCCGGCCGACCATCTGCGCGAGCATGGCATTCCGCTCGTCCTCGATCTCCCCGGTGTCGGCGGCAATCTGCTCGAACATAAGTCGATCACCCAGCAACTCCGCCTGCGGCGTCCCGAGCACAGCATCAATCGCGACCTGCGCGGCGGCTGGCGCACCGCGCTCGGCATGGCGCGCTACCTGATGTTCCGCAACGGACCGATGGCGGCGACGTATGACATCAACGCCTTCATCAAGACGCGCCCCGGCCTCGACCAGCCCGACGCGCAACTGCTTTTCTGGGCGATGTCGATCGACAAGACCGAACTCGCCAGCGTGCGGGTCGAGGACCATCCCGGCCTGGCGGTGCTCGCCTATCCGCTGCGCACGAGCAGCGAGGGCTCGCTTCGCCTGCGCAGCGCCGATCCGGCCGCGCCGCCCGTGCTGCGCACCAACTTCCTCGCCACGGACCATGACCGGACCACGATGATCGGCCTGTTCCGCTATCTGCGGCGCCTCTTCGCGCATCCGCTAGTCGCGCCCCATATCTCCGAGGAGACGTGGCCCGGCCTCGACGTCGAAAGCGACGATCAGATCCTCGACGTCTCGCGGCGCGACCTGACCGGCCAGCACGCGGTCGGCACCTGCCGGATGGGCACAGGCCCCCTCGCCGTGCTCGACCCCCGCCTGCGCGTGCGCGGCGTCGATGCGCTGCGCGTCGTCGATCTGTCGGCAATGCCCACGCAGGTCTCGGGCAACACCAACGGCCCCGTCATGGCGTTCGCGTGGCACGCCGCATCGCTGATCGCGGAGGATGCACGCGCCTGAGCGGCCGGACCGCGACGAAGGCGCCTATGTCATCCAAAGACGTTGATCGCCCGATGGGTGTCCCAATAGAAAGGCCGGAACT
>CAZACH010000332.1:0-2032 GCA_964483275.1 uncultured Sphingomonadaceae bacterium
TCTCGATCCCCGCGCTGCTGTTCGCCTTCGCGGTGTGGATGGTGTGGTCGGTGGTGGTCGCCCAACTGCCGTCCATCGGTTTCGACTTCACCCAGGACCAGCTGTTCTGGCTGGCGGCGCTGCCGGCGCTGTCGGGCGCGACCTTGCGCATCTTCTACAGCTTCATGGTGCCGATCTTCGGCGGAAGGCTGTGGACCACGCTGTCCACCGCCTCGCTGCTGATCCCGGCCATGGGCATCGGCTACGCCGTGCAGGACCCCTCGACGCCCTATCTGATCTTCGTGGTGCTGGCGTTCTTATGCGGCTTCGGCGGCGGCAATTTCGCCTCCTCCATGGCCAATATCAGCTTCTTCTTCCCCCGCGCCGAAAAGGGCCATGCGATGGGGCTAAATGCGGGGCTGGGCAATCTCGGCGTCTCGCTCATGCAGTTCCTCGTGCCGCTGGTCATCACCGCCGGCGTGTTCGGCGCGCTTGGCGGCGCGCCGCAGGAACTGGCCGATGGCGGCCGCATCTGGATGCAAAACGCCGGCTTCGTCTGGGTGCCGTTCATTCTGGTATCGACGGCAGCCGCATGGCTCGGAATGAACGACCTTGCCGATGCCCGTTCTTCTTTCCGCGAACAGGCGGTGATCTTCACCCGCACCCAGAACTGGG
Source organism: uncultured Sphingomonadaceae bacterium (assembly GCA_964483275.1). Classification (GTDB taxonomy): domain Bacteria; phylum Pseudomonadota; class Alphaproteobacteria; order Sphingomonadales; family Sphingomonadaceae; genus JBBCJR01. The sequence continues at coordinate 655 of CAZACH010000332.1, forward strand.
TGATGTGCCTGCTTTATGTCGGCACCTTCGGCTCCTTCATCGGCTATTCAGCGGGATTTCCGCTGCTGTCGGGCCTCGCCTTCCCGGACGTGAACGCATTGCAATTCGTGTTTCTCGGGCCCTTGATCGGTGCCCTCAGCCGCGCCGGCAGCGGCCGGCTGGCCGACCGGATCGGCGGCGGGCGCGTCACTTTCTGGGTCTTCGCCGGCATGATCGTCTCGGTGCTGGTGGTGATCTTGGGCCTCCAGAACGCATCCTTCCCGCTGTTCTTCGCCGGCTTCATGGCGCTGTTCTTCTTCACCGGCATCGGCAATTCCTCCACCTTCCAGATGATCCCGGTGATCATGCGCAAGGAAATCGCGCGGCTTTATCCCGACCGGAGCGCCGACGAACAGCGCCGCCAGTCCGAGCGCGAAGCCGCGGCCATCGTCGCCTTCACCAGCGCCATCGGCGGCTATGGCGGGTTCTTCATCCCGAAGGCCTACGGCACGTCCATCGACCTGACGGGCGCGCCGCTGGCGGCACTGTGGGCGTTCCTCGCCTTCTACGTGCTGTGCCTTGCGGTCACCTGGGCCGTCTATACCCGTCGCGGCGGCCTGCTGCACGACATCGAGCGCGGCCGGGCCATGCCCGCCGCCCTTCCCGCCGGAATCACTTGAGGAGACCAAGATGAGCCATCTGCTGGATCGACTGAATTTCCTGACCTCGCTGCGCAAGGACACCTTCGCCGGCGGCCATGGCCAGACGACGGTCGAGAACCGCGACTGGGAGGACGCCTATCGCCGCCGCTGGCAGCACGACAAGATCGTGCGCTCGACCCATGGCGTGAACTGCACCGGCTCCTGTTCGTGGAAGATCTACGTCAAGTCCGGCATCGTTACCTGGGAGACGCAGCAGACCGACTATCCACGCACGCGACCGGACCTGCCCAATCACGAGCCGCGCGGCTGCGCGCGCGGGGCCTCCTATAGCTGGTATCTTTACAGCGCCAACCGGGTGAAGACGCCGCTCATTCGTGGCCGGCTGATGCGGCTGTGGCGCGAGAAGCGCAAGACCATGAGCCCGATCGAGGCCTGGACGGCGATCCAGAACGACGCGGCGGCCCGCGAAAGCTATACCCGCATTCGCGGCAAGGGCGGGTTCGTGCGGGCGAGCTGGGACGAGGCGACCGAGATCGTCGCCGCCGCCAACGCCTATACGACGAGGAAATACGGCCCCGACCGGGTGTTCGGCTTCTCGCCGATCCCGGCCATGTCGATGATTTCCTATGCCGCCGGAACACGCTATCTGTCGCTTCTCGGCGGCACCTGCATGTCGTTTTATGACTGGTATTGCGACCTGCCGCCGGCCAGCCCCCAGACCTGGGGCGAACAGACCG
>CAZACH010000333.1:0-2012 GCA_964483275.1 uncultured Sphingomonadaceae bacterium
GCGCGCGGTGAATCGGGGGAGCTGCCGCAGCTCCTCACCGGCACGCTGGTCTGAGCCAGGAGCGGCACCGGCCGCTTCCACTTAAAACCCTAAAGCCGCCGGGCCTCCTCGGGCAGCATCACCGGAATGCCCCGCATGATCGGATAAGCGAGCCCGGCCGCCTCCGACACCAACTCATGCCGGCTCGCATCATAGCGCAGCGGCGCGCGGGTCAGCGGGCAAACCAGATAGCCAAGCAGCGCCTCATCGAACGGCTGGTCGTCGCTCATTGCAGTAAGGTTCCCGAATCATCGTCGCCGGCGCGGGTGAAGCGCATGAAGGCGAGCAGCGCATCCGCACGCACGGCAAGGTCCGCCGCCTCCAGCAGCGCCTGCTTCTCCACCGGCGAGAAGGGGCAGGCGCAGGACAGCATGTTGACCAGCCCCTCGTCATCCGAATCGGACACGGCGGCCCAGTCGGCGGAGAGATTCTGGCTGTCGAGATAATCCTTCAATTCCCCCTCCAGCGCGGCGCGGACGGCGGGCGCCAGCGCCGGCGGCTCGATCGCGTCGCCCAGAAACTCCTCATAGGTCGCGCGGACCTGGCGATAGGGGGTGGCGACCGGCAGCTCCTCGACAATCCGATAGCGGCAGATGCCGGTCAGCGAGATCAGGAAGCGCCCGTCGGGCGTCTCGCTGAACTGGCTGATCCTGCCCAGGCCGCCAATGTCATAGAGCGACGGCGTATCGCTCCGCGTGCGCGGCTGGATCATGCCGATCAGCCGGTTGCCGCCAAGCGCATCCTGGATCATCGCGCGGTAACGCGGCTCGAAAATATGCAGCGGCAGGGTGCCGCGCGGGAAGATGAGCGCCCCCGTCAGCGGGAACACCGGCAGCCGCTCGGGAAGAAGATCGTCCTCGCTCACGAGAACAGGATGGTGGAAAGCTTGCGCCGCTGCGCGCCCGCCCACGGGTCCTCGAAGCCGGCGGCATCCAGCATCTTGATCAGGCGCTGGCGCGCGGCGCCGTCATTCCATTCGCGGTCGCGGCGGATGATCTCCAGCAGCGAATCGGCCGCGCCGTCGCGGTCGCCCGCCGCCATCTGGCCGCCGGCAAGATCGAATCGCGCCTCATGGTCGTCGGGATTGGCGGCCACCGTCGCGGCAAGACCGGCGAGGTCGTCGACCGGAGTCGCCTCCGCCGCCAGCGCCAGGGCGGCCCGCACCCGCACCACCGCCGGGTCCTTCGCCACGTCGGCGGGCAGCGCGTCCAGCTTCTGCGCCGCCTCCCCGGCACGGCCGGTGAGCAGCAGGGCCTGCGCCAGCCCCGCGACTACCGCCGGGGTGCCGGGCGCCATCTCGTCCAGCTGGGTGAAGATCGACAGCGCGCGCGCGCCATCGCCCTCGGCCAGCACCGCCTCGCCCATCTCGACCAGGCCGGCAATGTCGTTTTCCGGCGCGGCATCGGCCGCATCGACCGGCAGCTGCTTCAGCAACTGGTCGAGATAATGTTTGAGGTCGCGCTCCGTCCGCGCCTGCGTCAGGTCGGCGACCGGCCGGCCCTGGAAGATCGCATAGACGGTGGGGATGGACTGGACGCGGAACTGCTCGGCGATCACCCGATTCTCGTCGACATTGACCTTCGCCAGCACCACCCGCGGCGCATATTCGGCGACGACCTTTTCAAGGATGGGCGCCAGCGCCTTGCACGGCCCGCACCATTCCGCCCAGAAATCCAGGATGACGAGGCTGGTCATCGACGGGTCGATCACGTCCCGGCGAAACGCCTCGACCGCTTCGCGATCCTTCGCTCCCAGACCCAAACTCGCCACACTCGTCTCCCTGCCAAATTGATGGTCCATAAGGTGGGGCGGAGACGTTCGAATGTGAAGAGCCTCAAATCCCTTGCGCCCCGCCGCCGGGGGTGTTAGCAGCCGCGACCTCGACGACACGGATCCCCGGATTCGCCGCCGAGACGCCGAGCGGGCGTAGCTCAGGGGTAGAGCACAACCTTGCCAAGGTTGGGGTCGAGGGT
>CAZACH010000334.1:0-1999 GCA_964483275.1 uncultured Sphingomonadaceae bacterium
TGGAACTTCCCGCTCGCCATCTTCACCGGCCAGATCGCCGCCGCGCTCGCCGCCGGCAATGCGGTGCTCGCCAAGCCAGCCGAGCAGACGCCGCTGATCGCCGCCGAAGCCGTCCGCCTGTTCCATGCCGCCGGCCTCGATCCCGCCCTGCTGGCGCTGCTGCCCGGCGACGGCGCGACCGTGGGCGGCGCGCTGACCCGCCATCCGGGCATCGACGGCATCGCCTTCACCGGCGGCACCGAGACGGCGCGCGCGATCAACCGCACGCTTGCCGAGCGCCCCGGCCCGATCCTCCCCTTCATCGCCGAAACCGGCGGCCTCAACGGCATGTTCGTCGATACGACGGCACTGAAGGAACAGGTGGTCGATGATGTCATCGCCTCCGCGATGGGCTCGGCCGGCCAGCGTTGCTCCGCGCTGCGGATGCTCTACCTGCCGCGCGACAATGCCGACGCGCTGATCGCCGCCATCACCGGCGCGCTCGACGCGCTGGTCATCGGCGATCCGGCGCTACCCGCCACCGATGTCGGCCCGGTGATCGACGCGAACGCCCGCGCCGCGCTCGACGCCCATGTCGCCCGGCTTGGGAAGGAGGCCCGCATCCTCGCCCGCCGCGATGTCGGGCCGCTCCACGGACAGGGCAGCTATTTCGGCCCGGTGATCGCCGAAGTGCCGACGCCCGATTATCTGGAGCAGGAGGTGTTCGGCCCCATCCTCCACATCTATCGCTATGCGCCGGACGAATTGCCGCAGGTCGCGGCGCGGCTGGCGGCGCGCGGCTATGGCCTGACGCTGGGCGTGCACAGCCGGCTCGACAGCTTCGCCGACCGGGTGCGCGCGCTGGTTCCGGCGGGCAATGCCTATGTCAATCGCTCGATGGTCGGCGCGGTGGTGGGGGTGCAGCCGTTCGGCGGCGAGGGCCTTTCGGGCACCGGCCCCAAGGCGGGCGGCCCGAACACGCTGCTGCGCTATGCGGTGGAACGGGCGGTTTCGGTGAACATCGCCGCGCAGGGCGGCGACCCCCAGCTGCTCAATCTATGAATTGGCAGCTTCCGTCTTGAAGCTGGTCGGGGCGACAGGATTCGAACCTGCGACCCCCAGACCCCCAGTCTGATGCGCTACCAGGCTGCGCTACGCCCCGACCAAGGCGCTGCCTTTAGGCGGGCGCGCACGGGTTGGCAAGCGCTTGTGCGGATCGGTCAGGACTGGATGTTATACTGCTTGAGCAGGTCGTAGAGCGTCGGCCGGCTGATGCCCAGCAGCTTGGCGGTGCTGGAGATATTGCCCTCCGTCCGCGCCAGCGCCAGCCGAATCGCCTTGCGGTCGCTCAGCTCGCGCGCCGCCTTGAGGTTGAGCATCAGCTCGGCTTCCTCATCCCCCGCCAGATCGAGGTCGGCGGCGGTGATCAGCTTGCCGTCCGCCATGATGACCGCGCGTTTCAGGCGGTTTTCCAGTTCGCGGACGTTGCCCGGCCAACCCCAGCTGTTGAGCGCCGCCAGCGCATCCGGCGCGAAGCCCTTGACCTGGGAATTCATCTCGCCGGCAAAGCGGTGGAGGAAGTGGTTGGCCAGCAGCGTCACGTCGCCATGGCGCTCGGCGAGCGGCGGGATGCGCACGACGATTTCGGCGAGGCGATAGTACAGATCCTCGCGGAACCGCCCATCGGCGATCATTGCCTCCAGATTCTGGTGGGTGGCGCAGACGATGCGGGTATCGACAGGAATCGCCTTGCGGCCGCCGATGCGCTCGATCACCCGCTCCTGCAGGAAGCGCAGCAGCTTGACCTGGAGCGGCAGCGGAATGTCGCCGACCTCGTCGAGGAACAGCGTGCCGCCCTGCGCCAGCTCGATCTTGCCCTCGGTCGTCTTGACCGCCCCCGTAAAGGCGCCCTTCTCATAGCCGAACAGCTCGGCTTCCAGCAGGTTTTCAGGGATCGCCGCGCAATTGATCGCGACGAAGCCGTTCTTCGCGCGCGGGCTGGATTCGTGGACCCCGCGCG
>CAZACH010000335.1:0-1923 GCA_964483275.1 uncultured Sphingomonadaceae bacterium
CCGAACGGCCGCTGGCGGTGACGGTCGTCCAACCTGAACGCGATGTCGCCCTTCGCATCTACGGGCTCGGCACCGTCGAGGCGCGGATTCTCAGCCGTGTCGGCTTCGAGGTGGGTGCAGCCCTGACCTCTCTTGCCGCCGATGCGGGGGACAGCGTGATCCGGGGACAGGAGCTGGCCGTCCTTCACTCTGCCGAGCAGGAGGCGCGGGTGGCGCGCGCCCATGCAGCAGTGGCGGCCAATAAGGCCAATCTCGCCAAGGCCGATGCCGCAGTCGTGCGCGCCCGCGCGGTGCTCGCCGAGCGCGAGACGGCGAACCGTCGTCAGCAGGGGCTGGTGCAGCGCGACGTCGCTTCGGCCCAGCGCGCCGAGGAAGCGCAACGCGATGAGGACGTGGCGCGCGCCGATCTGGCGGTAGCGGAAGCCGATCTGGCGGTGATCCGGGCGCAGGGCCTGGACGCGGCGGCGGCCCTGCGACAGGAGGAAGCCCTTCTCGCCCATCACCGGCTGGTCGCGCCCTATGATGCGCTGGTCGTCGCCCGCCACGCGGAGCCGGGTACGGTGGTGAAGGCGGGCGATCCGATCTTCACGCTGATCGACCCGGCCACTGTCTGGATTCAAGCCTATGTCGACGAGGAGCGCGCCGGCCAGCTTGCTCCTGGCCAGCCGGGGACGATCCGGCTGCGGTCGCAGCCGTCGGCCGAGTTCCACGGCACAATCGTCCGCATCGGCATCGAAAGTGATCGTGTGAACGAGGAACGCCGCGTCTGGCTGACTTGCACCGACTGTCCCGCCGAGATGTTTCTGGGCGCGCAGGCCGAGGTGCGTATCACTACCGGCAGCCGGGAAAGCGCGCTGATGGTTCCCGAGGTGGCGATCACCGGCTTCGACGGCCATCGCGGCACGGTGTGGACGGTGCAGGACGGACGCCTCGCGCGGGTGCAACTGACCTTCGGCGCTCGCGACGATCGCGGCCGCGTCGAAGTTGCGGGCGGCCTGCCCGAAGGGGCGGCGATCGTCGCCCGACCGCCGAAGGGCGGGGCCGAGGGTAGACGTGCCCACCTCGGGGATGCGCCATGAACCTTGCGCTCAAGGACATCCGCCACGGTCTGTTCCGCTTCGTCCTCACCTGTCTCGGGCTGGGGCTGCTGATGACGGTCGTGCTGGCGATGATCGGCATTTATAACGGCCTCGTTTCGGACGCGCTGGCGGCGGTGAAGGCGCCCGCGGCCGATGTCTGGGTGGCGGAGGCAGGCACCAAGGGTCCGTTCGCGGAAGGTTCTAGCATTCCTGCCGATACGCGCGACGCGGTCGCGCGGATGCCGGGCGTCGCTGAAGCGGGCGCAGTCAACTACCAGAATGTCGAGGCTTTCCATGCCGGGCGCACGCTCAGGCTCTACGTAGTCGGCTACGAGCCGGGCCGGCCGGGCGGGCCGCAGCAAATCGCCGAGGGGCGCGGCATCGGCGCCGGCCATTTCGAGCTGGTCGCCGACCGCAAGACCGGCCTTCTGCCCGGCGAGACGATCCGGCTCGGTCGCGACCGCTTCGCCGTGGTCGGACTGGTCGAGGGGGCGATGAACTCAGGCGGCGACCCGGCGGTCTACGTGACGCTCGCCGACGCGATGGCGCTCCAGACCGAACTCGACCCGGCCGCCCAGCGGGTGCAGGCGGCGCGCGGGGCGGTTTCCGTCAAGTCCGCATCGGTGGCGGCCGTCATCGCCCGCATGGCGCCCGGCGCCGATGTCGATCTGTTGACCGCCACCGTGCGCCAGTGGAAGCACCTCGCCGCCATGACCCAAGTCGAACAGGAGGAATTGCTGCTTGTGTCGGTAGTGGACAAGGCGCGCCGCCAGATCGGGCTGTTCCTCGGCATCCTCTTATCCGTCAGCGCCGTGGTGATCGCGCTCATCATCTACACGATGAC
>CAZACH010000336.1:0-1878 GCA_964483275.1 uncultured Sphingomonadaceae bacterium
TGAACGTCTCGGTCGGCCCCCTGACCCTCGGCGTCGGCGCGGTCACGGCGCTGGTCGGATCACAGCTCTCCCTGCTCGCCGGGCCGCTCGACACGCTGGTCGACGGCACGCTTGCCCTGCTGGGCATCCGGCTCGGGCAGGCCGATGTGCGCGTCAACGGCATCCGTTGCGGCGCGCCTGTGCTGGTTGCGTAGCGTATTTACAGCACCGGACCCACGTTCGTCCTGAGCCTGTCGAAGGATGACAGCGCAGGTCTTCCCGCCCGCAAGGCCCGGAGCAGGCCCGCAGGCTGGTGCAGTCGTCCTTCGACAGGCTCAGGACGGAGATGGGAGGGCGCGCCGATCAGATAGCCTCCAGCGCCTGCTCCAGATCGGCGATCAGATCGTCCGCATCCTCGATGCCGATCGAGATGCGCACCAGATTGTCGCCGATGCCGAGCGCCTGCTTGCGCGCCGGCGGCACGGACAGGTGGGTCATGGCGGCGGGGTGGCTGGCGAGCGTCTCGGTGCCGCCAAGGCTGACCGCCAGCTTGACGAGGCGCAGTGCGTCGAGGAAGCGGAACGCCTCCGCCTCGCCGCCTTTCAGATAGAGCGAGAAGGTCGATCCCGCCCCCTCGCAGTGGCGGCGGAAGATGTCGGCCTGATGCGCGTCTTTCAGAAAGCCGAGATAGGCGATGCCCTCGACCTTGGGATGGCCGTCGAGAAAGGCGCAGACCTTGGCGGCATTCTCGCCGGCGCGGGTCATCCGCAGTTCCAGCGTTTCAAGGCTGCGCAGCAGCATCCACGCCGAATGCGGGTCGGTGATCGTGCCGATGGTGTTGCGCATCGCCCGGATCGGGTCGAGCCAGCGCCGTGCGCCGACGACCCCGCCCGCCACCAGATCGCTATGTCCGCCGGCATATTTTGTGAGCGAATAAAGCACGATATCCGCGCCGTGGCGCAGCGGATGCTGCCACAGCGGGCCAAGGAAGGTGTTGTCGATGGCGATCGGCGGCCGATCGTCCTCCGCGAAACGCCGGTCGCGCAGGTCGCGCACCGCCTCGATATCGACCAGCGCATTGGTCGGGTTGGCGGGGCTTTCCAGATAGATCAGCGCGACGCGGCCCAGCTCAGCCGCCTCCGCCAGCCGGGCGTCGATCGCGTCGCGGCTCGCCCCGGCGGGAAAGTCCAGCCATTTGACGCCGAAGCGGCCGAGGACGCGGCCGATCAGCGTCTCGGTCGCAGCATAGAGCGGCGCCGAATGGAGGATGACGTCGCCCGGCTGGACCATCGCCAGCAGCAGGGTCGCGATCGCCGCCATGCCGGACGAGAAGCTCAGCGCATCCTCCGCCCCGTCCCACAGCGCCAGCCGGTCTTCCAATATCTCCTGATTGGGGCCGTTGAAGCGCGAATAGACCAGCCCCTCCGCGCCGCCGGGGCGCTGGCCGGTGATGCCCTCGAAGAAGCGTTTCCCTGCCGCCGCGCTTTCGAACACGAAGGTCGAGGTCAGGAAGATCGGCGGCTTCAGCGCGCCTTCCGACAGCGCCGGGTCATAGCCATGGCCCATCATCAGCGAGGCCGGCTTCAGCCGCCGCCCGCCGATCTCCAGCATGTCGGAGCGCGGCCGTCGCCGATGCGGATCGGGCGCCGGCGCGGCGGTGAGGTCGGATTCGTCGGTGGCCATGGCGCAGCCTTTCGGGACACGGCCGGGGCGATCCCCCGGCCCACCCGATCAACCGGCCGTCAGCCCCGGAGTTCCGCCCCCGCCTTGGCTGCCGCCGCGACGATACGGTCGGAGATCGCCTTCAACTCCTCGTCGGTGAAGCTCTTGTCGCCCGGCTGCAAGGTCACCGCGATCGCCACCGACTTGCGCCCCTCGCCGACGCCGGCGCCGGTGAAG
>CAZACH010000337.1:0-1877 GCA_964483275.1 uncultured Sphingomonadaceae bacterium
GCTCGGCGCCATCGTCGCGCTGCTGGCGGGCGGGGTCGCCTTGCACTTCCTGTTCCCCCTGCCCCCGCTCGAACCGCGCGCGCGCTCGAATGCGATCTCGGGTCGGAACCACGGCGCCCTGGCGCGCGGCGCCCAGCAGTTGGCGGACGCCCATCCCGGCCTGAGCGGCGTCCACATGCTGAACGACGGGCGCAGCGGTTTCGCCGCCCGCGTCGCGCTGGCGCGGTCGGCGGCGCACACGCTCGACGTCCAATATTATATCTGGAAGGGCGACCTGTCCGGCTCGCTGCTGCTCGATGAACTGAGCGCGGCGGCGGCGCGCGGGGTGCGCGTGCGCCTGCTGCTCGACGACAACGGGATCGCCGGCCTCGACGAGCCGCTGGCGGCCTTCGACCAGCAACCCAATGTCGAAGTCCGCATCTATAATCCCTTCACCATCCGCAAGCCCAGGCCGATCGGCTACCTCGCCGACTTCCCGCGCCTCAATCGCCGCATGCACAACAAGAGCTTCACGGCGGACGGCGTCGCGACCGTGATCGGCGGCCGCAATGTCGGCGACGAATATTTCGGCGCCCGCGACGAAGGCCTGTTCGCCGATCTCGACCTGCTCGCCATCGGCCCGGCCGCCACCGATGTCGAACGCCAGTTCGATGCCTATTGGAACAGCGCCTCCGCCTATCCCGCCGCCCGCATCCTGCCGCGGGTTCCGCCGGAGCGTCTGGCAGCGATCAGCGCCGCGGCCGAGGCGGCGGCGCGCGATCCACGCGCGCAGGCCTATCTCCAGGCGGTCACGCGGCTACCGATCGTGGAGGAGCTGAAATCGGCCACCCTCGCTTTCGAATGGGCGCGGGTGACGATGGTCAGCGACGACCCGCGCAAGACGCTCGGCCGCGCGGAGAAGGGCCAGACGCTGTGGGGCAGCCTGACCAAGGCGCTGGGCGTGCCGCGACGGTCGCTCGACCTCGTGTCCGGCTATTTCGTGCCGACCGGCGCGGGGGTGAGGACGCTGGGCGGGCTCGCGCGCGAGGGAAGGCAGGTGCGCGTGCTGACCAACGCCTTCGAGACCACCGACGTCGGCATCGTCCATTCGGGCTATGCCGGGCGGCGCAAGGCGTTGCTGGAAGCGGGCGTCGAACTGTTCGAGATGCGCGCCCCCGCCATGGCCGAGGCCGCGTCCGGCCCACGTGTACTCGGTTCGGGATCGGGGTCCGGCTCAGGATCGGTATTGCGCTCGTCCGCCTCCATGCTCCACGCCAAGACCTTTGCCGTCGACGGACAGCGGATATTCGTCGGCTCGTTCAATTTCGATCCACGCTCGATGCACCTCAACACCGAACTCGGCTTCCTGATCGACAGCCCGACGCTGGCCGGGAACATGCAGCGCGCCTTCGCGACACAGATTCCCGCGCGCGCCTATCAGGTGGTGCTGACGCCGGCGGGTGCGCTGCAATGGGTCGAGCACAGGGACGGCGAAATCCTGCGCCACGATGTGGAGCCGGGAACCACATGGTACACGCGCGCCATGACATGGCTGCTGTCGCACCTGCCGATCGAATGGCTGCTGTGAGGCAAGGAGGCGCCCGCCGGGACGCTTACTCCCACTCCAATCATTGAGATTGAAGCTGACCATAATGATAATCTCATATGGCAGGTCAAGCGATCATATTTCCATCAATCCATTGACATCACCGGACTTTCCACGCCTATGAAAAACTGTCCCAAAACCGCCCATCCCGCTCGACAAAAGGCGCGAACCGCGCAGCCGGGCGGCCCTGCCCCATTATAGCGCTTGCCCATTTGGTCAGTACGGCTTATCGCTGAAAGCAAGTAGGCAGCGCAGGCTGTCGCTTGTTGGGGAGAAGGTGCTGATGAACGCT
>CAZACH010000338.1:0-1871 GCA_964483275.1 uncultured Sphingomonadaceae bacterium
CCTCGTACAACACCGCTTCGAGCCGGGCGCGCGTGAACGGCTTGGTCAGGATCGGCAGGTCCGGCAGGTCGTCCTGCATCGCGGCGAAACCCGTGACGAGGATGATCGGCAGGTCCGGCCACCGCCCGGCGACGCTGCGCGACAATTCGACGCCCGACATGCCCGGCATCGCGAAATCGGTGATGAGGAGGTCGAAGCGCCCGCCCGCGTCAAGCCCGCCCTCCTCAAGGATGCGCAGGGCCGCCTCCGCGCCGGCGGCATGAGTCGCCGAATGCCCCAGATTGGCCAGATAGCCCAGCAGCACCTCGGCGACCTGCGGATCATCCTCCGCCACCAGGACGTTCAGCGCCGGCGGCGCCTCCGCGTCGGCGCCGGCTTCGACAGCGGACGCCTCGGTCGCGGCGGCGCGCGGCAGCCACAGCGAGACGTTGGTGCCCTCGCCCGCCCGGCTGTCCAGCGTCACGCAGCCCTTGGCCGCCTGTGCCATGGAGAGCACCATGGGCAAGCCGAGGCCGGTGCCCTCGCCCTTCGGCTTGGTGGTGAAGAATGGCTCGAAGACGTGCTTGAGGACGTCCTCATCCATGCCCTGCCCGCGATCGATCACCGAGACGCGGACATAATCGCCGGCGGCCAGTTCGGACGGCAAGGCGTCGGGATCGGCATTGCGGATCTCGATGACGATCTCGCCGCCGTCCGGCATCGCATCGCGCGCGTTGATGCACAGGTTGATGACCGCCAGCTCGAACTGGCTGGGGTCGGCGCAAACCGCCCCGGCATCGGCGGCGAAGGCGAGACGCAGCGTGACGCGGCCGGCCATCGCCCGGACGATCAGTTCCTCAACGTCGCGTACGACGGCGTCGGGCTGGAAAATCTCGGCGGCGAGCTGGTTCTGCCGGCTGAACGAGAGCAGCCGGCCGCTGACCGCGCTGCCGCGCATCGCCGCCTCGCGCGCGCTGCCGAGATAGCGGCCGAGCTTTGCCGGATCGGCCAGCGCGAGGTTCGCCAGTTCGATATTGCCCAGGATCACCGCGAGCAGATTGTTGAAATCATGCGCGATGCCGCCGGCCAGCGTGCCCAGCGCCTGCATCTTTTCCGCCTGGTGCAGCTTTTGCTCGGTCAGCCGCCGGCCGGTTTCATCCGTCTCGACCTTGAGCAGATAGCGGCGCTGATCGCCGCCCTCGAACGGAATGCGGCGGATATGCGACCAGCGCGGCTGGCCGTCGGCGCCGGTGAGCTTGCGCTCCTCCTCCACATAATTGCCATCGGCGAGGGCGCGCCGGTCCGCCTCGACATCGGCGGCGGTGGCGGACGGCGCGGCCTTGGCCCAACTATTGGCGCGCACAAGACCAAGCGACTCGTCGAGGATCGAGACGCAGGCCGTGGTCCGCTCCGACAGCGCGGAAAAAGCGCTTTGCTCGAAGGCAAGCTCGCGGCGCAGGCGGTGGCGCTCGGCGGCGGCGGCGACCATCGCCCGCAAGGCCTTGGGTTCCCAGGGCTTGTGGACATAGCCGGAAATCGAGCCTTCGTTGACCGCCGCGATCACCGCCGGCAGGTCGGCATAGCCGGTGAGCAGGATCGCCTCGGCCGCGCCGATCTCGCGCGCCTTCGCCAGGAAGGCATGGCCCTGCATGCCGGGCATCCGCTGGTCGGAAATGACGACCGCGATGTCGTCATGCGCCTCCATCAGGCGCAAGGCGGCCTGGGGCGAGGATGCGGACAGAACCCGATAATCCCCCTCGAACAGGTCCTCCAGCGCGACCAGGATTTCCCGCTCGTCATCGACCAGCAGGATGCGGGCCGGCTCCGCCGGCGTGACGCGGGACAGGGCGGTATCAATCATGTGTCGTGCAGCGGAACGGTCGTGACGAACA
>CAZACH010000339.1:0-1859 GCA_964483275.1 uncultured Sphingomonadaceae bacterium
GGGAAGGCCGTGCATCGTGCCCTGACCCGCGAGCCAGGAGACCTGCCGGCGCACCGGTCGCTCTTGCCTTGATCCAGGGGATGGTCACGGCACGGTTTCTCTCCGTCTGAGCGACGAACCATGCGGTGGGAGCCGCATCGGTGCGCGGTCACGGGCGTCCATGCGCCCGCCCGTCGTCGCGCGCCGACCGTCGTTCGTCGGCCGGCCCATGGGCCGGCACAGGTCGCCGGCACGCTTCCGCCCCCAGTTGCTCCGGCGCAGGGAGGAAGAAACCATGTTCAAGAAGTCCACGCTCGTATCGCTGCTCGCCATCGCCGTCGCGTCCCCCGCGATTGCCGCGCAATTGCCCTCGGGACCGGCCGCGAACCCCGATTATCGCGACGATGAGATCGTCGTCACCGCCAGCCGTTCGGGCGACGCGATCCCGACCAGCCTGATCGGCGCGTCGATCACCGTGCTCGATGCCCGCACGCTCGAAAACCGCCAGACGCGCGTCGTTTCGGACATATTGCGCGACGTTCCGGGCGTCGCCGTCAACCGCACCGGCGGGGTCGGGGTCGGCGGGCTGACCCAGGTCCGCATTCGCGGCAGCGAGGGCAATCATGTCCTGGTGTTCGTCGACGGCATCAAGAGCAGCGACGTCAGCCAGGGCGAGTTCGAGTTCGGCGGCCTGTTCGCCGACGATGCCGCGCGCATCGAGGTGCTGCGCGGCCAGCAAAGCGCACTCTATGGCTCCGACGCGATCGGCGGCGTCATCAGCTATACCACGCTGACCGGCCGCGAGGCGCCCGGCTTCTCGGCCCGTGCCGAGGGCGGCTCGATGGGCACCTTCACCGGCACCGCGCGCGCGGCCGGCGCGTCCGAGACGTTCGACTATGCGATCTCGGGCACCTATTTCCGCACCGACGGATCGCCCACCGCGCGCACCGGCACCCGCGACCTCGGCGCGAACAACCGCGGTGTCTCCGCCAAGGCGAACTGGACACCCTCGCCCGAGTTCAAGCTCACCGCCGTTGGCCGCTACAACCGCACCCGCGCCGATTCCAACAACCAGAATATCGGCCCGGATTCGCCGATCGTGCGGGGCTATCCGGTCATCACCGTGATGGACACGCCCGGCTCCTACTCCGTCAGCCGCTCCTTCTCCGGCCTGCTGCGGGCGGAACTCAGCCTGTTCGACGATGCCTGGACCAATGCCCTGTCGGCGCAGATTTTCGACGGCAAGCGCGACGGCTATCGCGCCACCGGCCGTTCGTCGGGCGCCGAGGGCACCCGCTATCGCTCGTCCTTCGTGAGCACGGTGCGCTTCGGCGACGAGCGCTTCCAGAACCGCCTGACCGCCGCCGTCGATGCCGAGCGCGAGGATTTCCGCAACACCTCGCCCGCAACCTCCGGCGCCTTCGCCGGCAAGCATCGCATCGAGACGCTGGGCTTCGTCGCGCAGTACGACTTGACGGTCGACGAGCGACTGGCCCTGAGCGCCTCCGCCCGGATCGACGACAGCAACCGCTTCGACGACATCACCACGCACCGGGTCAGCGCCAGCTATCTGCTCCCCACCGGCACGCGCGTCCATGCCGCGCACGGCACCGGCGTGAAGGCACCGACCGGCGGCGAGCTGTTCGGCTATTCCGACGGCAAATATATTGGCAATCCCGACCTCAAGCCGGAAAAGTCGCGCGGCTGGGAAGCCGGTGTCGAGCAGACCCTGCTGGACAACCGGGTCAAGCTGGGCGCCACCTATTTCCGCAGCCGCTTCTTCAACCAGATCGACATGCGCGGCGCCTTCATCGACGGCAATTACGTCTCGACCACCTACAATAACGACGTCGCCACCCAGCAGAATGGCGTAGAGGTGT
>CAZACH010000340.1:0-1852 GCA_964483275.1 uncultured Sphingomonadaceae bacterium
AGCCGAGGGCGAGATCAGCTGCGACCTGTTCGCTTTCCTGACTACCGAGGCCAATACCGTCGTTGGGCGCTACCATCCCAAGGCCATGCCGGTCATTCTGACCAGAAGCGAAGACTGGGAGCGATGGCTCAGGGCACCCTGGGACGAGGTGTCGGATCTCCAGCGACCGCTTGCCGATGACAGGCTGACCATCGTTGCGAAGGGCCAGAAGGAAGACAGCATCGCAAGCCTTTAGGGCCGGCAAGGCGGCATCCGCACCGCCGGCCTGATCCTGCGTGCATTGACTCTTCAATGGCGTGAGAACAATTAGAGAACATTGGACTCGTTCACATGTTCTCGACTCGACACCCATGCCCGCAAACCCTCAGATTTCCGCGCTCCGCGCTCAGATCGCCCGAATCGAATCGGGCGGGAAGCGTGCGCGCGGCGTGCTGCCTTTCGGGATTGAGGCGGTGGACGCCAAAGTGCCGGGCGGTGGTCTGGCGCTGGGCGCGCTGCACGAGGTGGCCGGCGGCGGCAATGGCGCCATTCACGGCGCGGCCGCAGCGCTGTTCGCCGCCGGCATTGCGGCCAGAACCAGCGGTCAGGTGCTCTGGTGCGTGACGCGGCGCGATCTGTTCGCCCCTTCGCTGGCGCAGGCCGGGCTTCACCCCGATCGGGTGATCTACGCCGAAGTCGGCGACGAAAAGGCCGTCCTGGCCTGTATGGAGGAAGGTCTGCGGCACGGCGGGCTGTCGGCGGTGGTGGGCGAACTAACGCGTCTGCCCATGGTCGCATCGCGCCGGTTGCAGCTCTGCGCCGAGGAGAGCGGCACGATCGCGCTGGCGATCCGGCGCTGGCGCCGCATGACCGAAGCCGCGGATTTCGGGCAACCGACCGCCAGCGTCACGCGCTGGCGCGTCACGGCGCTTCCTTCCGAACCACTGCCTGTTCCCGGCATCGGGCGGGCGCGATGGCTGGTCGAGCTGATCCGGGCGCGTGCCGGCGATTGCGCGGATTTCGAGCTGGGGGCCTGCGATGATGCGGGCCGTCTCGGTTTACCTGCCAAGCTGGCCGACCGATCGGCTCCTGCGCAGCCTCGGCGCATCGGCGCCGCCGCCTGACCGCCCGCTGGCGCTGGTCGGCCGCGCGGGGGCCAAGCGGCAGATCAGCGCGGTGAACAAGGCAGCGCGGGCTGAAGGCATTGTGCCTGGCATGGCCGTCGCCAAAGCCCAGGCGCTGCTGGCGGGCCTCGACGTGCGCGATGCCGATCCCGCAGGCGATGATGCCGCGCTCGATCGCCTCGCCGTCTGGGCGCTGCGGCGCTATTCGCCGATCGTCGCCGCCGATCCGCCCGATGGCCTTTGCCTCGACATGACCGGCGCGGCGCATCTGCTGGGCGGCGAGGACGCCTTCATCGCCGACCTGGCGCGGCGTCTCGCGGACAGCGGGATCATGGCGCGCATCGCGGTCGCCCCGACCTATGGCGCGGCCCATGGACTGGCGCGGTTCGGACCGTCTGCTTCCGTCATTGTCCAGGATCAGGATCTCGAGGCGCGCCTGGCGCGGCTGCCGGTCATGGCCCTGCGCCTCAACGCCAGCACGACCGACGCTCTGCGCCGCCTGGGTGTCGACACTGTCGGCGATCTCGCAGCCATGCCGCGCGCGCCGCTGGCGCTGCGCTTCGGCCCCGATGTCGGACGCCGGCTCGATCAGGCCTATGGCCGGGTCGCCGAGCCCTGCGACCTGGTCGAGGCGCCCGAGCTGGTCCGGGTCCGCCGCGCCTTCGCGGAACCGATCGCAGCACCCGAGACGCTCGCGCGCTACACCGGCAAGCTGGTGGTCCAGCTGTGCGAAGCGCTGGAGACGAAGG
>CAZACH010000341.1:0-1800 GCA_964483275.1 uncultured Sphingomonadaceae bacterium
GTCGGCGTCTGCAGCGCCCAGGGCAGCAGGCCTTCGCGGAATTCCGTCACCTGCTGGCCGTTGCGCAGCACGATGGCGTCCTTGCCGATCAGGTCGATGCGGCTGATATGCGCGTCGAGGTTGATGCGCACGCACGGCCAGTTCAGCCGCGCCGCCACCTGCTCGATATGCGTCGATTTGCCGGTGCCGTGATAGCCCTGCACCATCACGCGGCGGTTGTGCGCAAAGCCGGCGAGAATGGCGAGCGTCGTATCCGGATCGAACACATAGGCGGGGTCGAGGTCGGGCACGCGCTCGTCCGCCTCGGAAAAGGCCGGCACGGTCATGTCGATGTCCAGGCCGAACAGTTCCCGCACGGAAACAGTCCGGTCGGGCGCATCCAGCACAGTGGCGTCGCGCGCGTCGGCACTGAAATCGGGAAGGCTGGCCATGGGTCGCATTAACTCCTGAGCATGAAGGCGGGCGCCGTCTTGAGGTGCGTATAAGCCGAAATCACAGCCTGCAAAGCCCGCTCGTGCCGCCTGTCGCCCCCATTATGGTCGGGATGGTAGCGGCGGGCCAGCGTCGTATAGGCCCGCCGCACGTCGTTGAGCGTGACATTTTCGTCCAGGCCCAATGTCTTGAGCGCCCGGCGATCCTCCGCGCTGAACCGTTCGGCCGCCCTGGCGCCCGCCGTCGCCCCGGCGCCGAAACGGCCGGACAGGATGTCGGCGGGATCGGTGAAGCGCGCCCATTTCGGCTCGCTGCCGCCGCCATTGCCGGCAAAGGCGCGGGTCTCGCTTTCCCATCCGGCATAAACGCGCTGCGCCCGCTCGATCTCCGCCGGGTCCATGCCGTCGAAATAATTATAGCCGGCGTTGAAGGCGCGGACATGATCGAGGCACAGCCACCGCCACCGCTCCCCGGCCGGCGTCGCGCCGGTCGGCGGGGCGCGGAACTCGCCCGGCTCGGCGCACCCCTCCTCCGCGCAAAGCGTCGGACGCGGCGGCTCTGCCCGGCCATGGAAACGGCTACGCGGCCGGGGCTGCTTGTCGGTCACGGAAAAGGTCGAGGCTCCCATGGCGGAAGGGTGAGGCGGCATTGCCTTCCCCATGAAGGTATTCGGGGGCGCCACGTCAAGACCGCCAGGGCGGGAAGCTATGGCGAATGCGTCCACCGGCGGCTATCGAGGCGACGATTGACATGCGGACTGGCAATGGAGGCGGACATGGGCGCGGTGGCGATCGAGATCAGGCAGAGGCTGGAGGCGGCCCTGTCCCCGACCCGGCTCGAGGTGATCGACGACAGCGCACATCATCGCGGCCATGCCGGCCACGACGCGCGCGGCGAAAGCCACTTCACGGTCATCGTCGAAAGCCCCGCCTTCGCCGGCAAGACCCGCGTCCAGCGCCAGCGCCTCGTCAACCACGCCCTGGCCCCGCTGCTCGCCGAGCGCGTCCACGCCCTCGCCATCCGCGCCCACGCCCCCGGCGAGGCTTGACCACCCCGCCCCTCGCCGGGCAAGGCTGACCCACCAGGCCGGGTTAGCTCAGTTGGTAGAGCAACCGATTTGTAATCGGTAGGTCAACGGTTCGAGTCCGTTACCCGGCACCAGTGTTTTCTTGTCTCAGTGGCCAACTGCGGACATGTCCTCAGCCTTCATATTTATGGCCTATTATCCGCAGGTTACGCCGCCGCATACATCATTGTGCAGGACAGAGACGGCTTTGTCCTGCGCGTGAGGGCGATTTTTCGCGCCAGTCTCAGAAGGCCGGTTTCCTGTCCTGCACATTGCCGGCAATGATGCTGGCTGATGGGCTC
>CAZACH010000342.1:0-1799 GCA_964483275.1 uncultured Sphingomonadaceae bacterium
AGCATGGTCCACCGCATCGCGGAGGACGCGGCGAGCGAGGAAGCCGCACAGGCGGCGCTCGCCCGCCGATGGGGGTTGTCTTTTCGCCTACGCGCCTGATGACCTGTCGGACACGGTGATCTGGCGGCCCGAGTTGACCGCCGTCACCGTGATCCTCGACGCCGTGCCCGAGGACTTCACCGGCGCGGCGATCGACCCGCTTGCGCTCGGCGCTCTGCTCGCCGACCAGGCGGGGCTCGACGGCCGTCATGTCATCATCGCGGACCCGGCCGGCGAACATCGGCTATGGCTGCGCGATCCGACGCCCGGCCGGCCGCTCGCCGCGATCATCCCGCTGGACAAGGATTTCGTTACCCGCATCGCCAGCCTGTTGCGCTTCCATCGTCTGATGTTCGGCAAGCGGACTGGCCCGTTGCCGCGCGGCTGGCCGCTCACCGCCTATCGGCGCACGCGCATGGATGCCATGCTGCGCGCGCTTGACCTGCACCTTGCCGGCGCCACCTACCGCGAGATCGCCATCGCGTTCGGCAGGGATGAGGCCACGCACCTCTCGGCGGCCGAATTCAAGGCTTCAAGCGCCCGGTCCTTCGCCTATCGCCTGGTGCGCGACGCTACCGCGATGATGAACGGCGACTACCGCAAGCTGCTGCGCATCCGCTGACCGCGACCGCCCGGCCGCCTGCCCGCAGGGGGTGGGCACATCGGCGCGGTTACGAATCTTCGTTCCCTACAGCGCCGCACATAGTTCGTCATGTTCGCCTCCTGCCGCCACATTCCGCAGGAGACACCCCTTGACCCATTCGCCCGTAAATCTGCCGCCGCGCTTCCTGCGGACGCCGGAGGCGGCGCGCTTCCTGGGACTGTCCGGTCGCACGCTGGAGAAGCATCGCTATTTCGGCACCGGCCCGGCCTATCGGCGCATCGGCGGCCGGGTGGTCTATTCGGTGGACGACCTTCGCTCCTGGGCCGATCTCGGCACCAAATACTCGACATCCGATCCCGGCCAGGACGACCTTATGCCTCGGCGGGATTCGGCGCTGGCGCAGAGCCGCCGATGAGCCCGGCGCCGTCGCCCATGCGCCGCAGGCGGGCCAGCGCGGAACGCGCGCAACTCGACCTGTTCCACTCGATCCCCGGCGACCTGGCCGCGCGAGACGCACAGGACTTGATGGCCTGGCCGTTTTTCAGCCTCGCCAAGTCGAAGCGCGTGACACCGATCGACTTCCGCATGGGGCCGACCTGGATCTCGGTTGAGGCCGTCCCCGAACACGGCATGGCGACGATATGGGACGCCGACGTGCTGATATGGGCCGCCAGCCAACTCGTGGAAGCGCGCGACGCCGGCCGTCCGACCTCGCGGCTGATGGCGGCCACGCCGCACGAGATTCTGACCTTCATCGGGCGGGGCACGTCCGTCCGGGACTATGAGCGGTTACGCGCCGCGCTCGACCGACTGCAATCCACCACGGTCGCCACGTCGATCCGCCAGCAGCACCAGCGCCGCCGTCATCGCTTCTCCTGGATCAACGAATGGCAGGAACGGCTCGACGGCGCCGGCCGGCCGCTCGGGCTGGAGCTGATCGTCCCCGATTGGTTCTATGCGGGCGTCATCGACCAGGCGCTCGTGCTGACCATCGACCGCGCCTATTTCGATCTCACCGGCGGGCTCGAACGGTGGCTCTACCGCATCGTGCGCAAGCATGGAGGGCGGCAGAGCGGCGGCTGGAGCTTCGACGTTCCGCACCTTCATCTCAAGTCCGGCGCGCTCTCGCCGCTCAAGCATTTCGCGCACGACCTGC
>CAZACH010000343.1:0-1798 GCA_964483275.1 uncultured Sphingomonadaceae bacterium
GAAACGGATCACCTCGATCCCTTCGACCCCTTCCAGTCGCTCCACCGCATCGGCGAGGCCCGAGGTGCTCGGCAGGGGCAAGTCCACCTGGCGGGGATCGCCGCATACCACCATGCGGCTGTTCATGCCGAAACGAGTGAGGAACATCTTCATCTGCGGGATGGTGGTGTTTTGCGCCTCATCGAGAATGATGAAGGCGTCGGCCAGCGTCCGGCCGCGCATGAAGGCGAGCGGCGCCACCTCTATCTCCCCGCTGGCGATGCGCCGTTCCACCTGCTCCGCCGGCAGGCAATCATAAAGCGCGTCATAGAGCGGACGCAGATAGGGATCGACCTTGTCCTTCATGTCGCCGGGCAGGAAGCCCAGCCGCTCGCCCGCCTCCACCGCCGGGCGGGACAGGATGATCCGGTCGACCGAGCCGGTGATCAGCTGCTGGACGGCCTGCGCCACCGCGACATAGGTCTTGCCGGTGCCGGCGGGGCCGAGCGCGAAGATGATGTCGTCACGCGCCAGCGCCTCCATATAGCGGATCTGCGTGGCCGTGCGCGGCACAATGGTCTTGCGCCGGGTGCGGATCATGATCGGCGGCGGATCGCCGGCATCGGCGCGGATGATGCCCTCCAGCGTCGGCTCGGCGGACATGGCGATCACGGCGTCGACGGCGCCGGCGTCGATCTCCTGCCCGTGCGTCAGGCGATTATAGAGGCCGGTCAGCACGTCGCGGGCGCGGGCGGCGGCCGCCGCCTCGCCCTCGATCGGGACGCGGTTGCCGCGCGCCGGCATATAGACGCCGAAGCGGTTTTCGATGGCGACGAGATTCTGGTCATATTCGCCGAACAGCCGCCCCAGCAGCTGCGGCTTGTCGAACAATATGTCGAGCCGGGCGCGCTCCCCGGCCTTGGCGCGCTCGATCTTGCGCGCCATCAGGCGGCGGCCCGCCGCACCGGCGCCGCGACCAGGCTGAGCGGTCCGGCGGCGAGCAGGTCGACCGTGACGATATCGCCGATCGCCACATCGGGCGCCTCGACGATGGCGGACTGGAGCCAGGGCGTCTTGCCGAGCAATTGCCCCGGCTTGCGCCCGCGCCGTTCCAGCAGCACCTCGGTGCGCCGGCCGACGCTGGCCTGATTGAACGCCGCCTGTTGCGCGCCCAGAAGCGCCTGAAGCCGCTGAAGCCGGTCATCCATCATCTCAGGCGCAACCTCTCCATCAAGAGTGGCGGCCGGCGTTCCCGGTCGCGGGGAATATTTGAACGAAAAAGCCTGTGCGTAGTTCACCGCGTCCACGATCGACAGCGTCTCGGCGAACTCGGCCTCGGTCTCGCCGGGGAAGCCGACGATGAAGTCGCCCGAAATCGCGATGTCGGGACGCACCGCGCGGAAGCGCTCGATCAGCCGCAGGTAAAGCGCCCGGTCGTGGCTGCGGTTCATCGCCTTCAGCACCCGGTCGCTGCCCGACTGGACCGGCAGGTGGAGATAGGGCATCAGCGCGGCGATCTCGCCATGCGCCGCGATCAGCCCGTCGGTGACATCCATGGGATGCGAGGTGGTGTAGCGGATGCGGCGCAGGCCGGGCAGGCGGTCCAGCGCCCGCAGCAGCCCGTCAAAGCCCTGCTCGCGGCCCTTCTCATCGGTGCCGGTCCAGGCGTTGACGTTCTGGCCGAGCAGGGTGATCTCGACCGCGCCGGCGTCGATCAGGGCGCGCGCCTCGTCCACCACCTGCGACCAGGGGCGCGAGACCTCCGCGCCGCGCGTATAGGGCACCACGCAATAGGTGCAGAATTTGTCGCAGCCTTCCT
>CAZACH010000344.1:0-1754 GCA_964483275.1 uncultured Sphingomonadaceae bacterium
AGGGCGACATGGCGGTCGCGGGGCTGACGTCGGATTCGCGCGCCGTCGCCCCCGGCTTCCTGTTTGCAGCGCTTCAGGGCGCCAAGGCCGATGGCGCGACATTTGCCGAAGATGCGGTCAAGCGTGGTGCGGGGGCGGTGATCGCCGCGCCTGGCGCGGTTGCCTCCAGCATCGGCGCGCCGGTGATCGAGGTTGACGATCCGCGCCGGGCGCTGGCGTTGGCGGCGGCGCTGTTTTATGGCGCGCAGCCGCAGAGCATGGTCGCCGTCACCGGCACCAGCGGCAAGACTTCCGTCGCCGCCTTCGCCCGCCAGATCTGGGCCGGAGCCGGTCTTGCCGCCGCTTCCATAGGCACCACCGGTGTCAGCGCTCCGGGCCGCGAGGAATATGGCGCGCTGACCACGCCCGATCCCGTCGCCCTGCACAAGCTTCTGGCGGAACTTGCGTCGTCCGGCGTCACCCATGCGGCGATGGAGGCATCCAGCCACGGTCTCGACCAGCGCCGGCTCGATGGCGTCCGGCTTTCGGCTGGCGGCTTCACCAATCTTGGCCGCGACCACATGGACTATCATGCGACGGTCGAGGAATATCACGCCGCCAAGATGCGGCTGTTCACCGAGTTGCTGCCGCGCGGCGCGCCGGCGGTGATCTTCAGCGACGATCCATGGTCGAAACCGACGGTGGCGGCGGCGCGTTCGGCCGGGCTTGTCGTGCTTGGCGTCGGCCGCAAGGGCGATTTTTTGAAGCTCAAGCGCGTCGAGCATGAGCGCCATCGCCAGCGCGCCGAGATCGAGGCCGACGGCGTCATCCACGAGATCGACCTGCCGCTTGCCGGCGATTTTCAGGTTTCCAACGCGCTGGTGGCGGCGGGGCTGGCGATTGCGACCGGGCTCGATATTGGCGCCGCACTAGCTTCGCTCGAGAGGCTTCAGGGTGCGTCCGGCCGGCTGGAACTGGTCGGGACGACGGATGGTGGCGCACCGGTCTATGTCGATTACGCCCACAAGCCCGACGCGCTGGAAAATGTGCTGAGCGCCGTGCGGCCCTTCACCACCGGCCGCGTCGTCGTCGTCTTTGGCTGTGGCGGTGACCGTGACCGCGGCAAGCGCCCGATCATGGGCGAAATCGCGACGCGACTGGCCGACATCGCCATCGTCACCGACGATAATCCCCGCTCGGAAGAGCCGGCCGCGATCCGCGCGGCCATCCTTGAAGCCGCGCCGGGGGCTATCGAAATCGGTGATCGCCGGCAGGCGATTCGCGAGGCCATCGCCATGCTTGCGCCCGGCGACACGCTGATCGTCGCCGGCAAGGGCCATGAGGAAGGCCAGACCATCGGCACGATTACGCTGCCCTTCTCCGACCATGAGGAGGTGCGCGCGGCGCTGAAGGAGCGGTCGTCATGACGATGCTGTGGCGTTCGCAGATATTGTCCGCCGCCATGAGCGGCAGACCGGTTGGCACGTTGCCGGAAGGCGTGACCGGCATTTCCATCGACAGCCGCACCTTGCAGCCGGGAGAGGCGTTCTTCGCCATTACCGGCGACCGGGTCGATGGCCATGACTTCGCCACCGCCGCCGTCAAGGCGGGAGCCGGGTTGCTGGTTGTGGCTGAGGGCAAGCTGCCGGCTTTGGGGCGCATCATGGCGCCGATGATCGTGGTTCCCGACGTGTTGGCGGCGCTTGAAGCTGCCGGAGTGGCGGCACGGGCGCGCACGCGGGCGCGGGTGATCGCGGTCACCGGCTCGGTCGGCA
>CAZACH010000345.1:0-1743 GCA_964483275.1 uncultured Sphingomonadaceae bacterium
TGACCTCCAGCACGAAGATTTCGCCGTCCTTGATGGCGTATTGCACGTTCATCAGCCCGCCGACATTGAGCGCGCGGGCCAGCGCGCCGGTCTGGCGTTCAAGCTCGGCGACGATCTCCGGCGACAATGAGCGCACCGGCAACGAGCAGGCGCTATCGCCGGAATGGATGCCGGCTTCCTCGATATGCTCCATGATGCCGGCGACATAGACATCGCTGCCATCGCACAGCGCATCGACATCGACCTCGGTCGCTTCGCTGAGATAGGTGTCGAACAAAAGCGGGTTCTTGCCGAGCAGCGTGTTGATCTGGCCGGTCTTGTCGTTGGGGTATTTCTGCTTGATGTCCTCCGGCACGAGGCCGGGCACGGTGTCGAGCAGATAGGTCTGGAGCATGCTCTCGTCGTGAATGATCTGCATGGCGCGGCCGCCCAGCACATAGGACGGGCGCACGACCAGCGGGAAGCCGAGCTCGGAGGCGACGGTGCGCGCCTGCTCGACCGACCAGGCGATGCCGTTCTTCGGCTGCTTGAGACCCAGCCTGATGAGGAGCTTCTGGAAGCGGTCGCGGTCCTCGGCGAGGTCGATCATGTCGGGCGAGGTGCCGAGGATCGGGATGCCGGCGCGCTCCAGCGCTTCGGCCAGCTTCAGCGGCGTCTGGCCACCGAACTGGACGATGACGCCATGCAGCTTGCCTGCCGCCTGCTCGGCGCGCAGGATCTCCAGCACGTCCTCGTCGGTCAGCGGCTCGAAGTAAAGCCGGTCGGAGGTGTCGTAGTCGGTCGAGACCGTCTCCGGGTTGCAATTGATCATGATCGATTCATAGCCGGCCTCGTCGAGCGCGAAGGCGGCATGGCAGCAGCAATAGTCGAACTCGATGCCCTGACCGATACGGTTCGGCCCGCCGCCGAGGATGACGACCTTGTTGCGGTCGGAAACCTGCGCCTCGTCGGCCGGCGCGCCAGCGAACGGGGTCTCATAGGTCGAATACATATAGGCGGTAGGGGAGGCGAATTCGGCGGCGCAGGTGTCGATGCGCTTGAACACCGGATGAACGCCAAGCTGTTCACGAAGCGCCGCGACGTGCTGCCCGTCCTTCTTGACCAGCGAGCCGAGACGGGCGTCGGAAAAGCCCATCGCCTTCAGCATCCGCAGATTGCCTTCATCCTGCGGCAGGCCGTGGGCGCGCACACGCGCTTCCATGGCGATGATCTCCTCGATCTGGTCGAGGAACCACGGATCGATGCGGCACATTTCATGGACGTCTTCCAGCGAGGTGCCCATGCGGATCGCCTGCGCCACCATGCGCAGCCGGTCGGGCGTCGGCGTGCCGAGCGCGGCGCGGATGGCGTTGCGGTCGTCGCCTTGCCCAAGTCCCGGAATCTCGATCTCGTCGAGGCCGGTGAGCCCCGTCTCCAGCCCGCGCAGCGCCTTTTGCAGCGATTCGGCGAAGGTGCGGCCGATGGCCATGACCTCGCCGACCGACTTCATCGCCGTGGTCAGCACCGGCTCGGCGCCGGGGAATTTTTCGAAGGCGAAACGCGGGATCTTGGTCACGACATAGTCGATCGACGGCTCGAACGAGGCCGGCGTCGCGCCGCCGGTGATGTCGTTGTCGAGCTCGTCGAGCGTGTAGCCGACCGCGAGCTTGGCCGCGATCTTGGCGATGGGGAAGCCGGTGGCCTTCGACGCCAGCGCCGAGGAGCGCGAGACGCGCGGGTTCATCTCGATGACGACGAGGCGGC
>CAZACH010000346.1:0-1731 GCA_964483275.1 uncultured Sphingomonadaceae bacterium
TCGGCGTCGAAGCCCCATGTCACCGCGTCGCGGCTTTGCAGGCGGCGGCCGAACTTCTCGGTCAGGCCGGCTTCGGACAGATAGGTGATGTGCGCCGCCATGCGCGCGACGGCGAGGCCCGATTGCGGCGCGTCGCCATCGGCATAATAGGCGCCGCCCCGCCAGCGCGGATCGGCCATGATCGCCTGCCGCCCGACCTCGTGAAAGGCGATGTTCTGCGCCGAATGGCGCGCGGCGGTGGCGATGGCGAGCGCCGCCCCCACCCGGTCGGGATAGGTCGCCGCCCATTCCAGCACCTGCATGCCGCCCATCGAGCCGCCGACCACCGCCATCAGCCGCTCGATGCCGAGATGATCGAGCAGCATCGCCTGCGCCCGCACCATGTCGCGGATGGTGATGACCGGAAAGCGCATGCCCCACGGCGCGTCCGTCGCCGGGTCGATGCTCGCCGGCCCGGTCGTGCCCATGCAGGAGCCGAGCACATTGGCGCAGATCACGAAGTGCCGATCCGGGTCGATCGGCTTGCCCGGCCCCACCAGCCGCGTCCACCAACCCGGCTTGCCGGTGCGCGGATGGACGGAGGCGAGGTGCTGGTCGCCGGTCAGCGCGTGGCAGACGAGGATGACGTTGCCGCCGTCGGGCGCCAGCCGGCCATAGGTTTCATAGGCGATGTCGATGGGGCCGAGCGCAACGCCGCTGTCGAGCAGCAACGGCCCGGCGATCCGCACGCGCCGGTCCAGCCCGAACCGCTGATCGTCTTCCATTCCGCTGTCGATAGGCGGTGGCGTTGCGGCGTTCAAGACGCGGCTTCGCTTGCCTTCGCGCCCGCTGTCCGCCAATGAGCGACGATGAGCGGACCGCAGCCGAAACCCTGGATCAATGCCATCGCCCCCTATGTGCCGGGGCGCTCGACGACCGACGACGGCCGCAAGGTCGTGAAGCTGTCGTCCAACGAAAATCCGTTCGGCACGCCGCCCGGCGCAATCGAGGCCTATCTGGCGGCGCGCGACAGCCTGTCGCGCTATCCCGACGCATCGGCCACGGCGCTGCGCGAGGCGATCGCCGCGCATCACGGGCTGGACCCGGCGCGCATCATCTATGGCACCGGGTCGGACGAGGTGCTGCACCTTGCCGCCGGCGCCTTCGCCGGAGTCGGCGACGAGATTTTGTACGTCCGCTACGGCTTCTCGGTCTATCCGATCGCCGCCCGCCGCGTCGGCGCGCAGCCGATCGAAGCGCCCGACAAGGATTATGCGACCGATATCGACGCGCTGCTGGCGCTGGTCAGCCCCCGCACCCGGGTGGTGTTCGTCGCCAATCCCAACAACCCCACCGGCACCTATTCGCCGCGCGCCGAGATCGCCCGCCTGCACGCCGCCTTGCCCGAGGACGTGCTGCTGGTGCTCGACCATGCCTATGCCGAATATCTCGACGCGGCGGACGATGACGGCGCCTTCGAGCTGGCGCGCTCGGCATCGAACGTGCTGGTGACGCGCACCTTCTCCAAGATTTACGGGCTGGCGTCGGAACGCATCGGCTGGGGCTATGGCGCCTCGCCGCTGATCGAGGCGATGCAGAGGATCCGCGCGCCGTTCAATTTCAGCACCGCCGGCCAGAATGCCGCCATCGCCGCGCTCGCCGACCGAAAGTTCGTCGACGATTGCCGCACGCACAATGCCAAGTGGCGCGCCTGGCTGTCGGACGAGGTCAATGCGCTCGGCAATGCCGGCC
>CAZACH010000347.1:0-1726 GCA_964483275.1 uncultured Sphingomonadaceae bacterium
CTGTCTCGAAGCGCTTGCCGCCCGTGTCAGCGCCAGCGAAGGCCCGCCGGTCTTTGCCCGGCCCGACGCCGCCACCCGCCACCCAAAAGCCGCGCCCACCTTCCTGGGCGGTATCGGAAAGGTCCGTTAAATTGATGCGTTCATTCAATAAAACCGCATTGCTCCTCGCGCTCGGCGTGGTCGCCGCGTGCAGCGACGGGCCGAGCCAGGTCGATGCCCGCAACCAGCAGCAGAACAGCGGCTCGCCCGCCGCGACGCCCGCCGTCTCCGTCCCCACGACAAAGGACTGGACGACCGAAGTGGCGGCGACCGCCGGCGGCTTCAGGATGGGCAATCCCGACGCCAAGGTGCAGCTGATCGAATTCGCGTCCTTCTCCTGCCCGCATTGCGGCGATTTCTACCGCACCGGCTTCCAGGCGCTGAAGGACGAGTTCATCAAGCCCGGCCTCGTGTCGTTCGAATTCCGCTCCTTCCTGCTCGGCGCGCCCGACGTGCCGGTGACGCTCATGGCCTATTGCCAGACGCCCGAAGCCTTCTTCGCGGTGGAGCACGGCCTGTTCACCGACCAGCAGAAGTGGATGGACAAGCTCAGCGCCACGCCCGACAGCGAGGTCAAGGCGCTGCAATCGCTGCCGCCCGAACAGGCCTATCTGCGCCTGCTCGGCTTTGCCGGGCTTGACGAATTCTTCCGGGTGCGCGGCTTGCCGGCGGCCCGGCAGGCGGAGTGCATCAAGGACCGCGACATGATCGAGCGGCTGAGCAAGGTCCGCAACGAGGCGATCCAGCGTTACAAGGTCCAGGGCACGCCCAGCTTCGTGCTGAACGGCGAGCGTCTGGAGGGCGTCGCCACCTGGCCCGCGCTGCAAACGCAGCTGCGCGAAGCGGTCAACTAGGGCGATGCGCCGGCCCGCGCGGGCACTGGGCTGAACGATGCGGTTCGAACGGCTTCGGCTGTCGGGGTTCAAGAGCTTTGTCGAACCCACCGAGCTCAGGATCGAACCGGGGCTGACCGGCGTCGTCGGCCCCAATGGCTGCGGCAAGTCCAACCTGCTGGAAGCCATGCGCTGGGCGATGGGCGAGGGCAGCGCCAAGTCGCTGCGCGGCGGCGGCATGGAGGATGTCATCTTCGCGGGCACGGCGGGCCGCGCCGCCCGCGACTTCGCCGAAGTCACGCTCGCCATCGACAACCGGGATCGCACCACCGGCACCCTGATCGACGAGGACAGGATCGAGGTCACGCGCCGGATCGAGCGCGGCGCCGGGTCCGCCTATCGCCTCAACGGGCGCGACGTGCGCCAGAAGGACGTCGCCCTGCTGTTCGCCGATGCCGCGACCGGCGCGCACTCGCCGGCGCTGGTCAGCCAGGGCCGGATCAGCGCGATCATCTCGGCGCGGCCGCAGGAGCGGCGTCTGCTGCTTGAGGAGGCGGCGGGCATTTCGGGCCTGCACGTCCGGCGCAAGGATGCCGAGCAGCGGCTGCGCGCCACCGAGACCAATCTCACCCGCCTCGACGACATGCTGGGCGAGCTGGAGGGCCAGGCCAATGTCCTGCGTCGTCAGGCGCGCGCCGCCGAGCGCTATCGCAAGCTCAGCGAAGGCATATCGCGGGCGGAGGCGATGCTGGTCTTTGCTCGCTGGAAGGAAGCCGACCGGGCGGCGGGCGAGGCGCGCAAGGAGGCCGAAGCCGCCGATGCGCTGGTCCAGCAGCGCGGCGAGGCGCATCGCA
>CAZACH010000348.1:0-1712 GCA_964483275.1 uncultured Sphingomonadaceae bacterium
CGATCGTGGAATATCTCGTCGATCGCGCCGGAGGCGTGCTGGGTCCGCCGGGCAACCGCCAGGACGCCCTGCGCTATCGCCACTTCCTCCACTATGCCGAAGGCTCGCTGATGCCGCCGCTGCTGGTGATGCTGGTGATTCGCCGCCTCGGCGTGCTTGGCTGGCCGGCGCACAAGCCGATACAGGGCATGATCGACGTGCATCTCGATTGGCTCGAACAGGAAATCGCCGGCCGGCCGTGGTTCGCGGGGCAGGCGTTCACCGCCGCCGACGTGATGATGAGTTTCCCGCTGGAAGCCTCACGCGGCCGCGCGGGACTGGACCATCGCCGGCCGCACCTGATCGACTGGCTCGCCCGGATCCACGCGCGTCCCGCCTATGTCCGGGCGCTGGCGACGGGCGGCCCCTATGCTTTCGTATGATGCCTGCTCTTTTCACGGCGCGCCCGGTCGCCTAAGTCGCGCTTATGATCGCGACCAACGAAATCAGACGCTCCTTCCTCGACTATTTCGGGGGCGAGGGGCACAGGCAGGTGGCCTCGGCGCCGCTGGTGCCGCACAACGACCCGACGCTGATGTTCGTCAATGCCGGGATGGTGCCGTTCAAGAACGTCTTCACCGGGCTTGAGACGCGCCCCTATTCGACGGCGGCGTCCAGCCAGAAGTGCGTCCGCGCCGGCGGCAAGCATAACGACCTCGACAATGTCGGCTATACCGCGCGCCACCATACCTTCTTCGAGATGCTGGGGAATTTCTCCTTCGGCGACTATTTCAAGGACCGCGCCATCTCGCTGGCGTGGAACCTCATCACCCGCGAATGGGGGATCGACCCGGAGCGGCTGACCGTCACCGTCTTCCACACCGATGACGAGGCCTATGACCTCTGGCGCAAGATCGCCGGGCTGCCGGAAAGCCGCATCATCCGCATCCCGACCTCCGACAATTTCTGGGCGATGGGCGACACCGGCCCGTGCGGTCCCTGCTCGGAAATCTTCTTCGACCATGGCGCGCATATTCCGGGCGGCCCGCCGGGATCGCCGGACGAGGACGGCGACCGCTTCGTCGAGATCTGGAACCTCGTCTTCATGCAATATGAGCAGGTGGACGCCGCGACCCGCGTCGACCTGCCGCGCCCGTCGATCGACACCGGCATGGGGCTGGAGCGGATTGCCGCCGTCCTGCAGGGCGTCCACGACAATTACGACACCGACACGTTCAAGGCGCTGATCGCCGCCTCCGGCGAGCTGACCCACAGCGCCACCACCGGGCCGAGCCAGGCGTCGCACCGCATCATCGCCGACCATCTGCGCGCCTCCGGTTTCCTCGTCGCGGACGGCGTGCTGCCGGCGAACGAGGGCAGGGGCTATGTGCTGCGCCGTATCATGCGCCGCGCGATGCGCCACGCCCATCTGCTGGGCGCGGCCGAGCCGTTGATGCACCGCCTCGTGCCGGCGCTGGTCGCCGAGATGGGAGTCGCCTATCCCGAACTGATCCGCGCCCAGCCGCTGATCGAGGAGACGCTGAAGCTGGAGGAGACCCGCTTCCGCCAGACGCTCGACAAGGGCCTCAGGCTGCTCGACGAGGCCACCGCCGGCCTCAAGCCGGGCGCGGCGCTGCCGGGCGATGTCGCCTTCCGCCTCTATGACACGTTCGGCTTCCCCTATGACCTGACCGAGGACGCCTTGCGCGCCCAAGGTCTAGGCGTCGATCGTG
>CAZACH010000349.1:0-1706 GCA_964483275.1 uncultured Sphingomonadaceae bacterium
CATAGCAGGAATCGCCTCCACCGATGTCCCCTCATGACGGGCTGTCGCCCTCCCGCACCGTCCGTCAGGCCTACGACCATCTGGAAGAGACCGGCGTCATCGCCCGCGACCCTGCGCAGGCGGCCGTGGTCGAGGCGCTGGACCAGCTGATCGAAGCGCTATCGGCCAAGCGGCTGGCGGCGAAGAAGAGCGCGCTCGGCTGGCTTTTCGCCAAAAGGCGGCCCGCCGCGCGCGAGCCGGTCAAGGGCCTCTACGTCCATGGCGAGGTCGGGCGCGGCAAGACCATGCTGATGGACCTGTTCTTCGAGCTGGTCCCGGCGCGGCGCAAGCGGCGCGCCCATTTCAACGACTTCATGGCCGACGTCCACGACCGCATCCAGAAGCATCGCGAGAAGCTGAAGCGCGGCGAGACGAAGGAGACGGATCCCATCCCGCCGGTCGCGCGCGCGCTGGCCGAGGAAGCCTGGGTTCTGTGCTTCGACGAGTTCGCCGTCACCGACATCGCCGACGCCATGGTGCTGTCGCGGCTGTTCTCGTCGCTGTTCCAGGAAGGCGTGGTGCTGGTCGCCACGTCGAACGTCGCGCCGCGCGACCTCTACCGCGACGGGCTCAACCGCGGCCTGTTCGAGCCGTTCATCGGCATTCTCGAGCGCCATGCCAAGGTGCTCAACCTCAACGGCCCGACCGACCATCGCCGCCGGCGGCTCGACCGGATGCAGGTCTACATTACGCCGCTCGGCGCGGAAGCGGACCGCCGGATGGACGAAGCATGGGCCGCGGCCGCCGCCGGGCGCACCGTTCACGAGGACAGAATCCCGCTCAAGGGCCGCGAGATCGTCGTGCCGCGCGCCGCCGGCTCCGCCGCCCGCTTCACCTTCGCCGAATTGTGCGGCGCGGCGCTCGCCGCGCGCGACTATCTGGCGCTCGCCGCCCGCTACGACACGCTGTTTCTCGATCACATCCCGGTCATGGGCCAGGACAGGCGCAACGAGGCCAAGCGCTTCATCCTGCTGGTCGACACGCTCTACGACAACCGCATCCGGCTGGTGGCGAGCGCCGAAGGCGCGCCCGAGGCGCTCTATCGCGGCACGGCCGGGACCGAAATGTTCGAATTCGCCCGCACCGCCTCGCGCCTGACCGAGATGCAGAGCCGCGAGTGGCTCGACGGCGCGCGGCGGCTGGACGCCGCCCAATGAGCCCGGCCATGTGCGATACGGCCGTTGCCGGACATTAAATTCTTACGTTTACGTAAGACAATAATCACTTAAACATTTGAAATTCCTGTACCGGTAAGAATCGGTTGAGTTTTAATGCCTATGCGTCTATGCGAAGCCCGATCCGGACGGCCTTCCCGTGTCCGGAAGAGACGTCTCGGCAACATCTTTCTACCTGCCGGCGCGGTGGCGGACCGGCATTCGCAAGGGAACCCAAATTCATGGCTCGTAACAAGATCGCCCTCATCGGCTCCGGCATGATCGGCGGCACGCTCGCCCATCTCGTCGGCTTGAAGGAACTCGGCGACGTCGTCCTGTTCGATATCGCGGAAGGCACGCCGCAGGGCAAGGGCCTCGACATCGCCCAGTCCTCGCCGGTCGACGGCTTCGACGCGCGCTACAGCGGCGCCAACGACTATTCGGCGATCGAGGGCGCGGATGTCTGCATCGTCACCGCCGGCGTGCCGCGCAAGCCGGGCATGAGCCGCGACG
>CAZACH010000350.1:0-1692 GCA_964483275.1 uncultured Sphingomonadaceae bacterium
GCTCTAACGATGCCGCACACCGACACTGGGAGGGGCAACTGACCGCCGAACACATATTTTCCGGCCCTCTCGCGGGCATTCGCGTGGTCGAATTCGACGCAATCGGCCCCGTGCCGCTGGCCGCGATGATGCTGGCCGATATGGGCGCGTCCGTTGTTCGCATCACCCGCCCCCGGCGCGATGGCGAGGCATGGGACAATGTCGGTGGCGCGATCCTGCATCGCAGCCGCCCGGCGGTGGAGCTTGATCTCAAGACGGACGTGGAGCAGGCGCTCGCGCTGATCGCCGCCGCCGACGCTGTGATCGAGGGGTTCCGGCCCGGCGTGATGGAACGGCTGGGGCTGGGTCCGGACCCGTGCCTCGCCCGCAATCCACGTCTCGTCTATGGCCGGATCACCGGCTGGGGGCAGACCGGGCCGCTCAGTCAACGCGCCGGGCATGACATCAATTATATCGGGCTGTCGGGCGCACTCAATGCGATGGGCGCCGCCGATAGGCCGCCGCCGGTCCCGCTCAACCTGATCGGCGACTATGGCGGCGGGACGATGCTCCTCGTCACCGGCGTGCTCGCGGCGTTGCTGTCGGGCAAGGGGCAGGTCGTCGATGCCGCGATGGTCGACGGCATTGCTACAATGACCGCGATGTTCCAGGCCTTTCGCGCCACAGGTGCGTGGCGCGACGCGCGCGCGGACAATCTGCTTGACGGCGCCGCACCCTTTTATCGCTGCTATCGGTGCGCCGACGATCGCTATGTCGCGGTCGGCGCGCTCGAGCCGAAATTCTTCCAGCTCCTGCTCTCCGGCCTCGGCCTGTCGGCGGATGCGCTCGATCAACACAACCGCGCGGAATGGCCGGCGATGGCCGATCGCTTCGCCTCGCTTTTCGCGCAAAGGACGCGCGACGAATGGACCGCCGTCTTCGCCGATGGCGATGCATGCGTGACCCCGGTTCTGGATTGGGCCGAAGCGGCGCGTCATCCGCATCACCAGAGCCGCCGAACCTATATTTCGCACGACCGGATCGACCAGCCGGCGCCCGCACCGCGCTTCAGCGCGACGCCCGGCAGCATCGGCCCGGCGACCCGCACGACCGTGGATGCAACACTCGCCCATTGGGCATCGCTGCAACGCTGAGACTGGAGGCCCCATGCACGATCTGTTTTCGCTGGCCGGCAAGGTCGCGCTCGTCACCGGCGGCGCCCAGGGGCTGGGCCGGATGATCGCTCAGAGCCTGATCGACGCGGGCGCCACCGTTCATATCACCTCGCGCAAGGCGGACATCTGCGAAGCCGCCGCGGCGGAGATGGGACCTGCCTGCCACGCGCTGCCCGGCGACGCCGGCACGCCGGAGGGCATCGTCGATCTCGCCCGGCGCTTCCGCGATGGTGGAGGCACACGGCTCGACATCCTGGTCAACAATGCCGGCCGGACGTGGGGCGCGCCCTTCGAGAGCTTCCCCGACAAGGCATGGCCGGGGGTGATGGCGGTCAACGTCCAGGCACCATTCCGCCTGATCCAGGAATTGCTGGCCGAGCTGGAGGCCGCCGGCACCCCCGACGATCCGGCGCGCGTGATCAATGTCGGGTCGATCGCGGGGGTCATCGCCAACGATCTGAACGCCTACAGCTATTCGGCCAGCAAGGCCGCGCTCCACCAGCTCAGCCTGCAGCTTGCGCGGGATCTGGTCGGCGGT
>CAZACH010000351.1:0-1671 GCA_964483275.1 uncultured Sphingomonadaceae bacterium
GCCGGTTTCCAGCTCGCCAGCCACGACCTCGATATTCGCGGCGCCGGCAACCTGCTCGGCGACGAGCAGTCGGGCCATATCCGCGAGGTCGGTTTCGAACTCTACCAGTCGATGCTGGAGGAGGCGATCGCCGTCGCCCGTGCCGAGAATGCCGGGTTGAAGCCGCCATCCGATGCGCTCAGCCCGCAGATCACCGTCGACGCGCCGATCCTGATCCCGGACGGCTATGTGCCCGATCTCAACCTGCGCATGGCGCTCTATCGCCGCCTCAGCGACATCGACAATCCGGCGGATATCGAGGGTTTCGCCGCCGAGATGATCGACCGCTTCGGCCCGCTGCCGGACGAGGCGAAGAACCTGCTGTCGGTCATCGAGACCAAGCTGCACCTGCGCAACGCCTGCGTCGCCAAGCTCGACATCGGCGAGAAGGGCGCGCTCGTCACCTTCCACAACGACAATTTCCCCAACGCCGCCGGCCTGATCGACTATGTCCAGCGGTTGAAGGGCACCGCCCGCCTGCGCCCCGACAACAAGCTGGTCATCAGCCGCGCCTGGAACAACCCGGCGGCGCGCCTCAATGGCGGGCTGCAATTGTCCAAGGGTCTGGCCAAGGTGGCGCGGGCGGCGTGACAATGGCGGCCACCGCCTTCGACAGGCTCAGGGCGAGGGCGAACGGAGCCGGGACGGCAGCATTGCGCATAGCATAGCGATTTGCCAGCGCCCGAGCCGCCGGCGATTATGCCGGGCCATGCCCTCCAGCGCGGTTCAGGCGGCCTGGCCCGCGGCGGCCAGCGCGCCGACCGTTTCGTCGGCCAGCTTGGTGCAGAAATATTCCTTCAACTCCACCAGCTTGCCGCCGCGGACGGTGCCGAGGAAATGATAGCTGTTATTGTAGGGCGCATCGTTGACCAGCACCGAACGCCCCTCCGCCTCGGCCGAAACGCGGTCATCCTCGGCGGTCATCGACACGATTCGGAAGTCGATGCCCTCCTTCGTCACCTGGCCGAGCATGCCGGCGGCGGAGATCACCTCGTCAAAGTCGCGCGTGCCCGACAGGGAGCAGGTGCCGGTCGCGATCGCCCTGATCGAAGGATCAATCACGGCGCGCAATCCCGCCTGATCGCCCTTGCCGAGCGCCGTCAGGAAATCGCGCATCACCTGCTTATTGGCTTCCAGATCCTTGGCCATCACCCTCTCCTATTCTGACGCTTTGGTATGGTGGCCAACCTTTCCCAAAGCGGGGGCGGCGTCAAGCCGCCCGGCGGGGTGTCACGCCTTGGCCTTGTAGATCTGCTCGTCCGTCGGAAAGCTGCGCGCCCGCACCTCCTGCGCATAGTGCGCGGCGGCTTCGGAAATCCGTTCGGCGAGATTGTCATAGCGCTTCACGAAGCGGGCGGTCCGCTCGAACATGCCCAGCATGTCGTCGATCACCAGCACCTGCCCGTCGCAATTGACCGAGGCGCCGATGCCGATGGTCGGGCATGGCACCGCCTTGGTGATCTCGTCGGCGATGCTGTCGACCACGCCTTCGATGACGATGGCGAAGGCGCCGGCATGGGCGATGGCGATGGCGTCGCCCTCGATCTTGGCCGCCTCCTCCGAACTGCGGCCGCGCGCGCCATAGCCGCCGAGCGCATTCACCGCCTGCGGCGTCAGCCCGACATGGCCCAC
>CAZACH010000352.1:0-1666 GCA_964483275.1 uncultured Sphingomonadaceae bacterium
GCCGCCGTACCGCTGACCCCGCCCCTGCCGCCCGTCCTCGCCGACTGGTTCGCGCACCGTGGCTGGACACCCCGCCGCCACCAGCTTGAGATGCTGGACGCCGCGCGCCGGGGCGAGCATGCGCTGCTGGTCGCCCAGACCGGCGCGGGCAAGACGCTGGCCGGCTTCCTGCCGAGCCTCGTCGAGCTGATCGAGGCGCCGCCGGGCGAGGGGCTGCACACCCTCTATGTCTCGCCGCTGAAGGCGCTGGCGGTCGACATCCAGCGCAACCTGCTCGGCCCGATCGGCGAGATGGGACTGCCGATCCGCGTCGAGACGCGCACCGCCGACACGCCCTCCGACCGCAAGGCCCGCCAGCGGACACGGCCGCCGCACATGCTGCTGACCACGCCGGAATCGCTCAGTCTCCTCCTCTCCCACGCCGACAGCGACCGGCTGTTCGCGGACCTCCGGCATGTCGTGATCGACGAGGTCCACGCCTTCGCGCCGACCAAGCGCGGCGACCTGCTTTCCCTGTCGCTGGCGCGGCTCGAACGGCTCGCTCCCGGCTGCCGCCGCGCCGCCCTGTCGGCGACGGTCGCCGATCCCGACCTCTATCGCGCATGGCTCGCCCCGACCGGCGCGGCGGACAAGGTGCGGCTGGTCAAGGGTGATCCCGGCGCCGATCCCGACATCGAAATCCTGCTGCCCACCGGCCGCGTGCCGTGGTCGGGCCATAGCGGCCGCTATGCCGCGCGGCAGGTGATGGAGCAGATTTCAAAGGCGCGCCTGTCACTCATCTTCTGCAACACGCGCAGCCTTGCCGAGCTGATCTTCCAGGACCTCTGGGCGGTCAATGACGAGACGCTGCCGATCGGCATCCATCACGGCTCGCTGGCGGTGGAAGCGCGGCGCAAGGTGGAGACGGCGATGGCCGACGGGCGGCTGCGCGCGCTGGTCGCCACCGCCAGCCTCGACCTCGGCGTCGACTGGGGCGATGTCGACCTCGTCATCCAGATGGGCGCGCCCAAGGGCTCGTCGCGCCTGCTCCAGCGCATCGGCCGCGCCAACCACCGGCTCGACGAGCCGTCGCGCGCGCTGATCGTGCCCGGCAACCGCTTCGAATATCTGGAGGCGCGCGCTGCGCTCGACGCCATCGAGGCGGGCGAGCTTGACGGCGACCCCTTCCGCGCCGGCGCGCTCGACGTGCTCGCCCAGCACATCATGGCCATGGCCTGCGCCACTCCGTTCGACGAGCAGTCACTGTTCGACGAAATCCGCAGCGCCTTCCCCTATGCAACGCTGGACCGCGAGACGTTCGGCCGCGTCCTCGGCTTCATCGAATCCGGCGGCTATGCGCTCAGGGCCTATGACCGCTTCAAGCGGCTGACGAAGGGCAAGGACGGGTTGTGGCGCGTCAGCCACCCGCGCTTCGCCCAGCAGCATCGCATGAACGCCGGCATCATCGTCGACGCGCCGGTGCTCGACGTGCGCTTCAAAAATGGCCGCAAGCTCGGCACGGTCGAGGAATATTTCGCCTCCACCCTGACGCCGGGCGACACCTTCTTCTTCGCCGGCATGTCGCTGGAGGTCGAGCGCATGACCGCCACCGACCTGCTCGTCCGCGCCACCAGCCGTCCGGCGCGCATCCCGACCTATGTCGGCACGCGCATGGCGCTGTCGACCA
>CAZACH010000353.1:0-1660 GCA_964483275.1 uncultured Sphingomonadaceae bacterium
TCGAATCGACGATCATCGCGTTCAGCCCGCCGGTCTCGGCGATCAGCATCGCGTCGGGCGCGGCGGTCTTCGCCAGCTGCCGCTCGATCAGCCGCGCCACCTCGGTCGAGCCGGTGAAGCAGACGCCGGCGATGCGCGGGTCGGCTGTCAGCGGCGCGCCGACCGAAGGGCCGTCGCCGGGCAGGAGTTGCAGGATGTCGGCGGGGATGCCGGCCTCGTGGAGGAGCGCCACCGCCCGGGCGGCGATCAGCGGCGTCTGCTCGGCCGGCTTGGCGATCACCGCGTTGCCGGTGGCGAGCGCCGCTGCCACCTGGCCGGTGAAGATGGCGAGCGGGAAGTTCCACGGCGAGATGCAGGCGATGACGCCGCGCGCGCTGGTGCCCTTCTCGGCGGCGGCGGCCTCGGCCGCGTAATAGCGCAGGAAATCGACGGCCTCGCGCAGCTCGGACACCGCGTCGGCCAGCGTCTTACCGGCCTCGCGGGCGCAGAGCGCGAAGAACTCGACGGCGTTGGCCTCGTAAAGGTCGGCGGCCTTCGCCAGCGCGGCGGCGCGCTTCGCGACCGACGTCGCCTCCCATGCGGCTTGCGCCTTCAGCGCCTTGCCGACGGCCTTTTCCACGGTGGCGGCATCGGCCTCGAACACCTCGCCGACGATTTCGTCGGGCCTGGCCGGGTTGACGACGGGACGCGCGGTCTTGCCCGCGCCCGCGGTCCAGCGGTGCGGCGCGGCGAATTTTTTCCGGCCTTCCTCGATCCGCGCCATCGTCACCGGGTCGGTGATGTCCCAGCCGGTGGAGTTGGCCCGGCCGGCGCCGAAAATGTCGGCCGGACGCGGGATGGCCGGGTTGGCGGCCGGGCCCTGCTTCGCCACCGCCTCGAACGGATCGCGGGCGATCTCGGCGGCGCTGACGCTCTTGTCGACGATCTGGTGGACGAAGGAGGAGTTGGCGCCGTTTTCCAGCAGGCGCCGCACCAGATAGGCCAGCAGGTCGGAATGCGCGCCGACCGGCGCATAGATGCGGCAGCGCGTGCCCTCGGCGGCGCGCACGGCCTCGTGCAGCGCCTCGCCCATGCCGTGCAGGCGCTGGAACTCGAAGGCGGACCTGTCGTCGCCGGCCAGCGCCAGGATCGCGGCGACGGTGTGGGCGTTGTGGGTGGCGAATTGCGGATAGATGCGGTCGGTCATGCCGAGCAGCTTGCCGGCGCAGGCGATGTAGGAGACGTCGGTGTTGGGCTTGCGGGTGAAGACCGGGTAGCCGGACAGGCCCATGACCTGCGCCCGCTTGATCTCGGTGTCCCAATAGGCGCCCTTGACCAGGCGCACCATGATGCGGCGGTCGAGCTTTTCCGCCAACGCGTGCAGCCAGTCGATGACGAAGGGCGCGCGCGGACCGTAGGCCTGGACGACGACGCCGAAGCCGTCCCAGCCGGCAAGCTCGGGATGGGCGAGGGTCCGTTCGATGACGTCGAGCGACAGGTCGAGGCGGTCGGCCTCCTCGGCGTCGACATTCAGGCCCATGCGCGCCTTCTTCGCCGCCAGCGCCAGCGACAAGAGCCGCTCGACCATCACCGGCAGCATGGTTTCCTTCTGCGTGACCTCGTAGCGGGGATGCAGCGCCGAGAGCTTGACCGAGATGCTGTGATTGCCGGCGATGTCGTC
>CAZACH010000354.1:0-1627 GCA_964483275.1 uncultured Sphingomonadaceae bacterium
TTGAGCTTGGTGGTGTCGATGTGGATTTCGGGCTTCTCCGGCGCCTCATAGGGTGAATCGATGCCGGTGAAGTTCTTGAGGTCGCCGGCACGCGCCTTCTTGTAGAGGCCCTTGACGTCCCGTTTCTCGGCATCGGCGAGCG
Organism: uncultured Sphingomonadaceae bacterium; assembly: GCA_964483275.1. Lineage (GTDB taxonomy): Bacteria > Pseudomonadota > Alphaproteobacteria > Sphingomonadales > Sphingomonadaceae > JBBCJR01. Next base: position 143 of record CAZACH010000354.1, read on the forward strand.
GCGTGTCGACATGCACCTCGATGAACTCGCCCTCCGGCAGCATGGCGCGGACCATGTCGCGTTCGGCGCGGAACGGCGAGATGAACGCGGTCAGCACGATCAGCCCGGCGTCGGTCATCAGCTTGGCGACCTCGCCGACGCGGCGGATATTCTCGACCCGGTCGGCGTCGGTAAAGCCGAGGTCCTTGTTGAGCCCGTGGCGGATATTGTCGCCGTCGAGCAGGAAGCTGTGGCGGCCAAGCGCGTGCAGCTTCTTCTCGACGAGATTGGCGATGGTCGACTTGCCCGCGCCCGACAGACCGGTGAACCACAGCACCGCCGGCTTCTGATGCTTCTGCGCGGCATGCGCCTCGCGCGTGATGTCGAGCGCCTGCCAGTGGACATTGCCCGAGCGCCTGAGCGCGAAGTGGATCATGCCGGCCGCCACCGTGGCGTTGGTCAGCTTATCGACCAGGATGAACCCGCCGAGCGCGCGGCTGTCCTCATAGGCCTCGAACACCAGCGGGCGGTCAGTCGACAGGTTGGCGACGCCGATCGCGTTCAGCTCCAGCGTCTTGGCCGCCAGATGCTCCATGGTGTTGACGTTGACCTGATATTTGGGCGGCTGGATGCTCGCCGTCACCGTCTGGGTGCCGAGCTTCAGCCAATAGGGCCGGCCCGGCAGCATCGGCTCGTCCGACATCCACACCAGGCTGGTCTCGAACTGGTCGGCGACCTCGGGCGGCGCGTCGGCGATGACGAGGACGTCGCCGCGCGAGCAGTCGATCTCGTCGGCCAGCGTCAGCGTCACCGACTGGCCGGCGATCGCCTCGGCACGATTGTCGTCGCTCTCGCCGGCGCCCGGCATGGTGACGATGCGCGCGATGGTGGAGGTCTTGCCCGACGGCAGGACGCGCACCGCATCGCCCGGCTTGACCGTGCCGCTGGCGATCAGCCCGGAAAAGCCCCGGAAGTCGAGATTGGGGCGGTTGACCCACTGCACCGGCATCCGGAACGGCTTCTCGCGGTCCGCCGTGGTGTCCAGCTCCACCGTCTCCAGATGATGGATCAGCGACGGGCCGTCATACCAGGGCGTGTTGGTCGACGGACCGGTGATATTGTCGCCCCTGAACCCCGAGATCGGGATGGCGAGGAAGTCGGTGATGCCGATCTCGCTGGCGAAGGCGCGATAATGCAGCCGGATGCGATCGAACACCGCCTGATCGTAATCGACCAGGTCCATCTTGTTGATCGCCAGCACGATGTTGCGGATGCCGAGCAGGTGGGCAAGATAGGAATGCCGCCGCGTCTGGGTCAGTACGCCCTTGCGCGCATCGACCAGGATGACGGCGAGGTCGGCGGTCGATGCGCCGGTCACCATGTTGCGGGTGTACTGTTCGTGCCCCGGCGTGTCGGCGACGATGAACTTGCGCTCGCTGGTCGCGAAGAAGCGATAGGCGACGTCGATGGTGATGCCCTGCTCGCGCTCGGCGGCGAGGCCGTCGA
>CAZACH010000355.1:0-1609 GCA_964483275.1 uncultured Sphingomonadaceae bacterium
GTCTATGGCCTGACTGATGGCGCCGAAGCCGCCTCGGCAACGCTCGACAAGCAGTTCAAGGTCGCCACCCAGCCCGAAGGCTGCGTCGTCGACGACAAGGCGGGCAAGCTCTATGTCGGTGAGGAGGATGTCGCGATCTGGCGCTTCGACCTCGCGCCCGGCGCCGACCCCGCGCCACTAAAGGTCGCTGACGTCGACGGCCATCGCCTGACCGCCGATGTCGAGGGGCTGTCGATCATGCGCGATCGCGGCACCGATTATCTGATCGCCTCAAGCCAGGGCGACGCCACCTATCCGCTGTGGCGCATCGAGAGCGACCGCTACACCTATGTCGGGCGCTTCGCGGTCGAGGGCGGCCCCATCGACGCCGTGACCGGCACCGACGGCCTCGACGCCTGGAGCGGCCGCATCGGCCCCTTCCCCGAAGGCGCGATCGCCATGCACGACACCGATGACGGGGGCGGCCAGCAGAATTTCAAGCTGGTCGACTGGCGCGAGGTCCGCCGCGCGCTGTCGCTGCCGTAAAGCGGCGCCCGCGTGCGTTGATATGCTGACTCTTGGGCGCGGCGCCGATCGTCTCAGGCGACCGGCGCGCGTTCCAGCGTATCGGCTACCTCGGCCGCCATCCGGCGCTGGTCCAGAAGCCAGCGCGCGCAATCATAGGTGCGCTGGTTGTCGACATCTATGGCATGGGCGCCGTCCGCCAGCACGACGGGCTGCACCCGCAATCCGAAGCGCTTCGACAGGCGGCGCGCGGCGCCGTGCAGCGAAACCCGGCCGAGCAGCAGCGACAGCAGGTTGATCGGCCCGATCGCCGCGACAAGGCGCAGCGGCTTCTTGGCGAACTGGCCGCCGCTGCGGAAGCTCTCGGCCGCCGCCACCGCCTTCGGACCGGCAAAGCCATAGAGGTTGCAGTTGGAATATTCGTCGTCGGAGAAGCGATAGAATCGCCGCTGCCCCTCCGGGTGCGCCGCCAGCACCGAGGCGCGCGTCGCCATTGCCAGCGCGACGTCCGCGCCGCCGCCGAGCGCGCCCAGCATCGCCACGACCGCCGCCGGGGTGAGCAGGACATTGTCCGCCGTCGTCACCACCATCGCCTGATCGACGCCCTGCGCGGCCGCATGGACGCTGTCCGCCAGATTGTCGGCGGCCGCTACGAACTCCACGGCGATCGGCCCGGCGGGCAGGATGGCGCGAATGGCGTCCACCGCCTCCGGCTCCACGACGATCCGCAGCCGCGCGACCCCCGGCGTCGCGAACAGCGCCGCCACGGCATGCGCGATCAGCGGCGCGCCCGCGATCGGCACGAGGCATTTGTGCGAGACGGACGCCGCCTGTGCCAGCGGATCGACCACGCCACGCCGCTGCGCCGCGAGGACGATGGCGGTGAAGACCCGCTCAGGCGACAAGGTCGAGCGCCGGCACGAGCAGGCCCTGCCGGCAGATGCTTTCGGTCAGGATCGTCTCGATCAGTTCGCGGTGGCTCCAGCCGATCTGCGCGGCCGCCATCGAGATGGTCTTGCGCGACCACAGGTTGCAGTTGAGGTTGACCTCGAGGAAGCGCACCTCGCCGCTGTCCGCGTCCACCCGGAACTCGAAGCGGCCATAG
>CAZACH010000356.1:0-1604 GCA_964483275.1 uncultured Sphingomonadaceae bacterium
TCGGCGTCGGTGGCGCGCTTGCTGGCAATATAGGGCGGCAGCGGCATCGTGCCGGCGCGTTCAAGCAGGATTTCGACCGGCTCGCTCCCGTCGAAGCGCAGCAGGATCGCGCCGTCCGCGCCGCGCTCGACCGCGACGGCGGTAACGCCCGCGCCGAAATCAATGGTCTCGCCGGGGCGGACGCGCCGGGCGTTGCGAACGAAGGCCCACCAGCTGCGCAGGTCGTGGCGCTTGTGCAGCGTCGCGCCGACGCTCGCCTCGCCCCGCCGTCCTTCAAGCTGCGCCGGAATGACGCGCGTGTCGTTGAACACCAGCACGTCGCCGGGCCGCAGCAGGCCGGGCAGGTCGGACACGCCATGATCGCTCATGCCGCCGCCATCGACGCGCAGCAGCCGCGCCGCATCGCGCGGGCGGGCGGGCCGCAAGGCGATCCGATCCGTCGGCAAATCGAAATCGAACAGGTCGACGCGCATCGGCTATCCCGGCCGGCCCCGTCGCCTCATGGCGATGGCGGGGCGTGTTGATGTCTTACTGGTCGTCCGGCGCGGCGGCGGGCGCTTCGTCGGCCCCGGTCGCCGGCTCCACCTGCCGGCCGACATCCGTATCGACGTCCAGCTTGGGCGGCGTCCCGGCGGCAGACTCTGGCCCGGCGGCCGGGGTCGGCGCATCGCCGCCTTCGGCAAGGGACGCCTTGATGATTCGCGAAGGATTGGCCGGCGGCTCGCCCCGCTCGATCGCGTCGACATAGCCCATGCCGCCCGTCACCCGGCCGACCACGGTATATTTGCCGTCGAGACGCAGCACCGGCTGCAAGACGATGAAGAACTGGCTGTTGGCGCTGTCGGGGCTTTCCGCCCGCGCCATCGCCACCGCGCCGCGCACATGCGGCAGCGTGTTGAACTCGGCCTTCAGGTCGGGAAGGTCGGAGCCGCCCATGCCGGTGCCGGTCGGATCGCCGGTCTGCGCCATGAAGCCCTCGATGACGCGGTGGAAGATGACACCGTCGTAAAAATGGCGCCGCGTCAGGGTCTTGATGCGCTCGACATGCGCGGGCGCCATGTCGGGGCGCAGCTGGACGGTCACGCGGCCGCCGGTCGACAGGTCCAGATAGAGGGTATTGGCGGGGTCGGCGGGCGGCGGCCCGGCCGGCGCCGGGGCGCTTGTCGTCTGCGCCGTCGCGGTGCCGGCGATCATCAACCCGGCAAATGCCGACAGCAGGCGCCGCAGGGCCGTCCCTCGATTGGCTGTGCTCATGCGAATTCGTTCTTCCCTCGATTGGCGGACGATGCGCGGATAGCGGGCGCGGCAGTCCCTAGCATGGGCGACTTGCGGCCAGCTGAATGATCAGCGCTTCCGCTCGGCGATCCGGTCCTCGACTTCCTTGACGACCAGCGGCGGCACGAACTTGCGGATATCGCCGCCATAGACGGCGATCTCCTTGACCAGCCGCGAGGCGATCGGCTGCAACGCGACATCGGCCATCAGGAAGACCGTTTCGACGCGGTCGTTGAGCTGCTGGTTCATGCCCGCCATCTGATATTCATATTCGAAGTCGGCGACCGCGCGCAGGCCGCGGATGATGACGCTGGCGCCCTGTTGCTCGG
>CAZACH010000357.1:0-1546 GCA_964483275.1 uncultured Sphingomonadaceae bacterium
GGGCGCCTCGGTGAAATATCCGCCAACCTCCCACAGCCCGGAGCCGTCCTCGATCTCATAGACCCCGACACCGATCGGCTCGGGCTCCAGCGCCTCGAGCGCCGCGCCCAGATCGTCAGCCGCGCGCTGGCCCACAAGCGTCGTCAAGGCGGTGAATGTCGGCATCTCGCCCTCCCTCGTTGCGCCCCGCCTACCCCCCGGATCGCGCCGGGTCAAGAAACCCCGGCACGGCCCTTCATCTTGGCCATAAATACTCAAGAACCCGAGGTCCCGGCCGCAGGCCGGGACCGAGACAAAGCAGCGCGCCGCAGGCGCACATTTTGCCAAGACCTCAAAGCAGCGCCAGCAACCGCGCCTTTTCGCCCGGATCGTCCGGCGCCGAAATCGCCCGCGCCAGCGCCTCGAGCGAGGCGATGTTGTGCCCGGCCCGGAGCGCATCGACATGCGGCAGCATCGCGCGGATGCCGACGGCCCTGGGCGCAAAGCCGTCCCAGCGCAACAGCGGGTTCAGCCAGATCACCTGCCGCGCCGACAGGTGCAGCCGCTCCATCTCGCGGCCCAGCGCGTCCGCGTCGTCGCGATCGAGCCCGTCGGTGATCAGAAGCACCACCGCCCCCTGCCCCAGAACCCGGCGCGACCAGTCGCGGTTGAAGGCGTGCAGGCACTGGCCGATCCGCGTGCCCCCCTCCCAGTCCTGCGCCTCGGCCCCCGCGGCGGCCAGCGCGGCATCGACATCGCGCATGGCGAGGTGGCGGGTGATGTTGGTCAGCCGCGTTCCGAAGGTAAAGCCATGCACCCGCGCCCAGCCTGCGCCCTTGGCATTGGCCACGCTGTGCAGGAAATGCAGCACCATCCGGCTGTAGGACGACATCGACCCCGATATGTCGCACAGCACAACCAGATTGGGCCAGCGCTCGCGGCGGTTTCTGGTCGCGAAATCGCGGATCTCGCCGCCCTGGCGCATCGCGTCGCGCATGGTGCGGCGCCAGTCGGGCAGACGGCCACGGCGCGCCGCCATGGTGCGGCGGCTGGCCAGCGGCTTCACCGGCAGCGTGAGGCGCGTCAGCATCCGCTTTGCCTCGGCGATCTCGGCGGTCGACATCTGCTCGAAGTCGAGGCGGCGCAGCCGTTCCTCGCGCGACATGGTCAGCGTCGCATCAACCTCGATTTCGGTCTCGCCGTCGTCGCTGCCCATGTCCGGCAGCTCGCGGTCGACGCCGTCAAGCAGGGCCTCGGCGGCGCGTTTCGCGCCCGCCTCGGCGGCGCGCTCGTCCTGCACGCCACGGATCGCCGGAAGCAGCATCGCCATCATCTGCTCCATGTAGCGCGGATCGCGCCAGAACAGCCGGAACACCTGATGAAACACCCGCCGCTCCTCGGGCCGTGACACGAAGACGGCGTGAAGCGTCCAGTAGAAATCCTGCCGCTCGGTGAACCCCGCCGCCGCCACCGCGCGCGCCGCCTCGATCACCTTGCCCGGCCCGGCCTTCAGCCCGGCGGCGCGCAGCGCGCGGGCGAAATGGGTCAGGTTCGCGGTGAAGCGCGG
>CAZACH010000358.1:0-1534 GCA_964483275.1 uncultured Sphingomonadaceae bacterium
TGCTCAACCGCGCGCCGACGCTCCACCGCCTCGGCATCCAGGCGTTCGAGCCGGTGCTGATCGAGGGCAAGGCGATCCAGCTTCACCCGCTGGTCTGCTCGGCCTTCAACGCCGACTTCGACGGCGACCAGATGGCCGTGCACGTGCCGCTGAGCCTTGAGGCGCAGCTTGAGGCGCGCGTGCTGATGATGTCGACCAACAACATCCTGTCGCCCGCGAACGGCAAGCCGATCATCGTGCCGTCGCAGGACATGGTGCTCGGCCTCTATTATCTGTCGCTGGAGCGCGAGGGCGAGCCGGGGCAGGGCATGCTGCTGTCCGACATGGACGAAGTGCACCAGGCGCTGAACGCCGGCGCCGTGACGCTGCACAGCAAGATCACGAGCCGCGTGCCGCAGACCGACGAGGAGGGCAACACCTACCTCAAGCGCGTCGAGACGACGCCGGGCCGCATGCTGATCGGCGAGACGCTGCCCAAGAGCCACAAGGTGCCGTTCGAGACGGTCAACAAGCTGCTGACCAAGAAGGACATCGGCGACGTCATCGACACCGTCTATCGCCACACCGGCCAGAAGGAGACGGTGCTGTTCGCCGACGCGATCATGGCGCTCGGCTTCCGGCACGCCTGCCAGGCCGGCATCAGCTTCGGCATGGACGACATGGTCATCCCGGCCGAGAAGGAAGGCATGGTCGAGGAGACCAAGGCGCTGGTGAAGGACTTCGAGCAGCAATATCAGGACGGCCTGATCACGCAGGGCGAGAAGTACAACAAGGTCGTCGACGCCTGGGCGCGTTGCGGCGACCGCGTCGCCGAGGCGATGATGAAGCGCATCCAGTCGCCGCCGCCGCTGGCGGACGGCCGCGAGGCGCCGATCAACGCCATCTACATGATGGCCCACTCCGGTGCGCGTGGCTCGCAGGCGCAGATCAAGCAGCTCGCCGGCATGCGCGGCCTGATGGCCAAGCCGTCGGGCGAGATCATCGAAACGCCGATCATCTCGAACTTCAAGGAAGGCCTGACCGTCCTTGAATATTTCAACTCGACCCACGGCGCCCGCAAGGGCCTGGCCGACACGGCGCTCAAGACGGCGAACTCGGGCTACCTGACCCGCCGCCTCGTCGACGTGTCGCAGGACTGCGTGGTGATCGAGGAGGATTGCGGCACCGACCGGGCGCTGGAAATGCGCGCCATCGTCGATGGCGGCACCACCATCGCCAGCCTCGGCGAGCGCATCCTCGGCCGCACGATCGCCGAGGATATCGTCGATCCCAAGACCAACGAGGTGGTGATCGCCGCCGGCACCCTGCTCGACGAAGCGGCGACCGCCGTCGTCGAGGCGTCGGGCGTGCTGTCGGTCAAGATCCGCAGCCCGCTGGTCTGCGAGACCCGCACCGGCGTGTGCGCGACCTGCTATGGTCGCGACCTCGCGCGCGGTACGCCGGTCAATATCGGCGAGGCGGTGGGCGTCATCGCCGCCCAGTCGATCGGCGAGCCGGGCACGCAGCTGACGATGCGGACCTTCCACATCGGCGG
>CAZACH010000359.1:0-1534 GCA_964483275.1 uncultured Sphingomonadaceae bacterium
CACCCACAGCGTATCCTGAATGGGTGGCCGGGTGGGGGAGCGGGCCGGGGCCGCCCCCACGCATGTGGATCAGATTCTAGAGCCGGTCGGTCGGGGTCGATCCCGGCTTCGGATCGGCGGACGTCGCCTTGTCCGTCCAGCGTTCCAGCAGCTTGTGCGCCGTCATCCGGCCACCGAGGCCGAAGGCGAGCGCCACCGCCACCGCCGCCGCGCCGAGGATCAGGCCGAAGGCGAGGTTCACGATCTCATTGGCAAGGCCCATGAAGCGCAGGCCGATCGCCACCGCGAGCGCGATGATCGCATATTTGAGGATCGACGGCAGGCCGCTCTCGCCCACGGATTCGCCGACCAGATTGGTGACGATGCGCGCCATCAGCACGCCGATGACGATGATGACGCTGCCGAAGATCACCCGCGCGCCAAGGTCCGTCACCTGCACCAGCATCAGCGACACCGCGTCGAAATCGAGCAGGCGCGTCGCCTCGATCGCGGAGAACAGCATGATGGCGGTGAGCACGATGGCGCCGACGACGCGCGACGGCTGGGTGGTCGGCGTGAAGCCGCCAATGCCGGTCAGTGCCCGGTCAAAGCCCAGCGACGGCAGGATCTGCTCCACAAGACCCCGCACCCAGCGTCCGACGAACCAGGCGATGGCGAGCACGATGGCGGCGGCGAGCACGCGCGGGATGGCGTTGAGCACCGTCTGGAGGACGACGACCGCCGGCTCCGAGATCGACGAGATGCCGAGCGCCTGAAGCGCGGCGATGGCCACCGGGATGACGATCAGCGCGAACACGATGACACCGACGGTCTTGCTGAGCGTGACGCGGCGAACGGTGCCGGTCGCGCCGTCCGGCGCCGCCGTCAGCTCGCCGACGCCCGCGCGGGTCAGCCAGCCATCGGCATTGGCCGCGGCCAGCGCGGTCTCGACGATGTTCCGCACGACCTTGGCGATCAGGATGCCGACGAAGAAGATCACCCCCGCCGCGACGATGCGCGGCAGATAGGCGAAGACCTCCTCGGTCATCGCGCGCACCGGCGTCAGCGCCTGCGACAATCCCAACGGCTGGAGCGCGACGACAAGCCCGACCAGCCACACCAGCCAGTAGGCGAGCGAACCGATCTGTCCGCCCAGCGTCTCCCCCGGTCGCGCCGCGCTCTGTCGCTGCAAGGCCGGAACGCGGTCGACCCCGCGCGCGATCGCCCATTTGACGCCCTTGGCGATGAAATGGGCAAGAACCAGTATGACGATGGCGGCCAATATGCGTGGCCCCCATGTCACCGCCTGATCGCGCAGAAGCACGATCTGGGGATTCGAGTCATACAGCATAGGAAAGCTCCTCCTGTTGAGATCGGACGCCCCAGCCTATCGACCAATCGCGGCGAACCAACCCCTTGCGGAGGAATATTTCGAAAAAAGCCGGCCGATGATTGGCGAAGCCGGCCGGCTTCGCCAATCATCGGCATGGTGTTTCAGGCGCGGTTCAACGGCCCTGCCAATAGATCTGGTCCATCGTCTCGCCGCCGTCGAAGC
>CAZACH010000360.1:0-1512 GCA_964483275.1 uncultured Sphingomonadaceae bacterium
AGGCTTGTCGTTTCGGGTGGAGAAAATTGCCGCCTCGATGCTTATTCCTGATGAGTGGAGAGGAAAGGAACGCCATGGCCAGGCGGACGCTGCCCAACAACCCGTTGAGCCTGCACTTCCCGGAGCCGATGTTCCGGCCCGGCGACAAGGTGAATTTCGATCATATCCAGGTGCCGGAGGCCGGCACCGTCGCGCGGCCGCCGATCGACGTGCATGGCAGCAACATTCGCCCGCTCGCCTATGGCCTGATCCGCGTTCTGGACGATGAGGGGCGGGCGGTGGGCGACTGGGACCCGGCGCTCGACCCCGCCCTGCTGCTGCGCGGCCTGCGCGCCATGATGCTGACCCGCGCCTATGATTCGCGAATGCTCAGGATGCAGCGGCAGGGCAAGACCAGCTTCTACATGAAATCGACGGGGGAGGAGGCGGTCGCCGTTGCCGCCGCGCTGGCGCTCGACGATCAGGACATGTGCTTCCCCACCTATCGCCAGCAGGGCCTGCTGATCGCGCGCGACTGGCCGATGGTCGACATGATGAACCAGGTCTATTCCAACAGCCGCGACCGGCTGAAGGGCCGCCAGATGCCGGTGATGTATTCCAGCCGGCAGGCCAATTTCTTCTCCATCTCCGGCAATCTCGCCACCCAATATGTGCAGGCGGTGGGCTGGGCGATGGCGTCGGCGATCGACGGCGGCAGCCGCATCGCCGCCGCGTGGATCGGCGAGGGTTCGACGGCGGAGGCGGACTTCCATTACGCGCTGACCTTCGCCAGCGTCTATCGCGCGCCGGTGCTGCTCAACATCGTCAACAACCAGTGGGCGATCTCCTCCTTCTCCGGCATTGCGGGCGGCGAGCAGGCGACCTTCGCGGCGCGGGCGCTGGGCTATGGCATCCCGGCGCTCAGGGTCGACGGCAATGATTTCCTCGCCGTCTATGCCGCGACGCGCTGGGCCGCCGACCGGGCGCGCGCCAATCGCGGGCCGACGGTGATCGAGCTGTTCACCTATCGCGCCGAGGGCCATTCGACGAGCGACGATCCCGCCCGCTATCGCCCCGGCGAGGAGGCGGCGGCATGGCCGCTCGGCGATCCGATCGAGCGGCTGAAACAGCATCTGATCCTGCTCGGCAAATGGTCGGAGGAGCAGCACGCCGCGTTGGGCAAGGAAATGGAGGAGGCGGTTCGCGCCGCCGCCCGCGAGGCCGAGGCCAATGGCACGTTGAAGGAAGGCGCGCGTCCCGACCCGCAGACCATGTTCGAGGACATCTTCAAGGAGATGCCGCCCCACATCGCCGCCCAGCGCCGCCAGATGAGCGAGGGCTGACATGCCGCAGATGAACATGATCCAGGCGATCAATTCGGCGCTGGACGTGATGCTGGCGCGTGACCCGGACGTGCTGATCTTCGGCGAGGATGTCGGCTATTTCGGCGGCGTCTTCCGCGCCACGGAAGGCTTGCAGGCGAAGCATGGCGTCGACCGGGTGTTCGACACGCCGATCGCGGAGGGCGGCATC
>CAZACH010000361.1:0-1511 GCA_964483275.1 uncultured Sphingomonadaceae bacterium
TCGACCAGGCCGAGCAGATCGCGCAGAAGGCCGGCGATTCCTATGTCACCGTCGAACGGCTGCTGCTCGCCCTGACGCTCGCGTCCACCACCGCCGCCGGCAAGGCGCTGGCCGAAGCCGGCGTCCATGCCGAGGCGCTGAACGGCGCGATCGACCAGTTGCGCGGCGGCCGCACCGCCGACACCGCCAGCGCCGAGGATCGTTACGACGCGCTCAAGAAATATGCCCGCGACCTCACCCAGGCGGCGCGCGACGGCAAGCTCGACCCGGTGATCGGCCGTGACGAGGAAATCCGCCGCACCATCCAGGTGCTCGCCCGCCGCACCAAGAACAACCCGGTGCTGATCGGCGAACCCGGCGTCGGCAAGACCGCCATCGCCGAGGGGCTGGCGCTGCGCATCGCCAATGGCGACGTGCCGGACAACCTCAAGGACCGCCAGTTGATGGCGCTCGACATGGGCAGCCTGATCGCCGGCGCGAAATATCGCGGCGAGTTCGAGGAGCGGCTGAAAGGCGTGCTCGACGAGGTCAAGGGCGCCGAGGGCAACGTCATCCTGTTCATCGACGAGATGCACACGCTGGTCGGCGCGGGCAAGACGGACGGCGCGATGGACGCCTCCAACCTGCTGAAGCCGGCGCTGGCGCGTGGCGAGTTGCACTGCATCGGCGCGACGACGCTCAACGAATATCGCAAATATGTCGAGAAGGACGCGGCGCTGGAGCGGCGCTTCCAGCCGGTGTTCGTCGGTGAGCCGACGGTCGAGGACACCATCTCGATCCTGCGCGGGCTCAAGGAGAAGTATGAGCTGCACCATGGCGTCAGGATCACCGACGGCGCCATCGTCGCCGCCGCGACGCTCTCCAACCGCTACATCTCCGACCGTTTCCTGCCGGACAAGGCCATCGACCTGATGGACGAGGCCGCCAGCCGGCTGCGCATGGAGGTGGAGTCCAAGCCCGAGGAGATCGAGACTCTCGACCGCCGCATCATCCAGCTCAAGATCGAGCGCGAGGCGTTGAAGAAGGAAAGCGACGCCGCGTCGAAGGACCGGCTGTCGAACCTCGAGCGCGAGCTGGCCGAGCTTGAGCAGCAATCCGCCGAACTGACCCAGCGCTGGCAGGCGGAGAAGGACAAGATCCAGGCCGAGGCGAAGCTCAAGGAACAGCTCGACGCCGCCCGGCTGGAGCTGGAGCAGGCGCAGCGGCGCGGCGATCTCGGCCGCGCCGGGGAACTCAGCTACGGCGTCATTCCGGGGCTTGAGAAGCAGGTCGCGGAGGCGCAGGCCGCGTCGGCCGGCGCCATGCTGCGCGAGGAGGTGACCAGCGAGGACATCGCCGCCGTGGTCTCGCGCTGGACCGGCGTGCCCGTCGACCGCATGCTGGAGGGCGAGCGCGAGAAGCTGCTCAACATGGAAGCGGCGATCGGCAAACGCGTCATCGGCCAGGCGGATGCGGTCCATGCCGTCTCCACCGCCGTCCGCCGCGCGCGGGCGGGCTTGCAGGACCCCAAC